>CAIUDO010000317.1 GCA_903897935.1 uncultured Pseudomonadota bacterium | reverse complement strand
TCGCGCCGACGGGCCCCGCGACGCCGGCCCCCAAGCCCACCCGCGACCTCGGCAACGTGCTCAAGCACGCCCGCCTGGTCGGCCCCGAGCGCGTGCGCCTGCTCGTGCACGAGCTCAAGCACGAGCCGCTGCGTGTGCGTGTGTTCGCCGCGGTCGTCCGGCCTACCCGCAGAGAGGGCGTCGAGCACATCGAGGTCGTCGGGCAGCTCGTAGGATCGAGCGCGCGCGCGTCGTTGTTGTTCTCCGCGGAGCACGCACCCGCATTGGAGATGCTCCCGCCCAACGCGCGGGTGGGCGGCATCGGCACCCTGGAAGACTACGACGCGACGTCCAACTTCGCGCGGGTGATCGCCGCCGGCAGCCCGCTCGTCGACGTGCTCACGCCAGTGCCGCTCGGCCGCCCGCTGGAGGTGCGTGGCCGCCCGGTGGCCGCCCGAACCTGACCCCCGGACTGTGCGGGATGCAGGTCAGCCGAGCCGGCCCGTCGCGATGAGCAGCTCGGCGTTGAGCACCGCAGCGCCGGCGGCGCCCCGCTGCGTGTTGTGCGTGAGCGCGAACAGCTTGAGGCCCATCACCGGGCAGCGCTCCACCCGCCCGATGGTGACCGACATCCCACCATACGCGTCCGCGTCGAGGCGCGGCTGCGGCCGGTCGCGGCGATCGTCGAGCACCACGAGCCGCGCCGGCGACGACGGCAGGTGCGGCGCCGCGCCCCGCCACCCCAGCAGCAACTCGCGCGCGTCGCCGACCGACAGGTTCTCACGGGTCCGAAACTGTATCGAGACGAGGTGCCCGTCCACCACCGGCACGCGCACGCACCGCGCGGACACCGCGATCGAGGCCGGCACGATCGCGGCGCCGTCGAACGATCCGAGCAGGCGCGGCAGCTCGGCCGCGACCTTCTCCTCCTCGTCGCCGGCGTGTGGGTGCACGTTCCCGAGGATGTCCCACGCGGCGAGGCCGGGGTAACCAGCGCCCGAGATCGCCTGCCAAGACGACAAACACACCGCCTCGACCCCGACCGCGGCGTGCAGCGGCGCGAGCGCCATCGCCGCCCCCGTGACCGTGCAATTCGGGTTGGTGACGAGCGGCAGCCCGCCGCGGTCGATGACGCCGAGGTGATCGGCGTTGACCTCGGGGATGACGAGCGCGAGATCGGGGTCCTGTCGATGCGCGCTCGCGTTCGACACCACCCGCAGGCCGCGCGCCGCGAGCGGGCGCTCCACCTCGAGCGCCGCCTCCTTCGGCAACGCCGAGAGCACGATCGACCCGGAGCCGACGGCCTCGACGATGGCGTCGACGTCGTTGGGCAGGAGCGGGAGCGACGCGACGTCCTCGGGCGGCGCGCCCGGCAGCACCCAGCGACACGCGGCGCCATACCGCTGCCCGACCCGCCGATCCGACGCCGCCACCGCGACGACGCGCATCCACGGGTGACCCGCCAGCCGCTCCACCACGCGCTGCCCGACCATCCCGGTCGCCCCGAGCACGACCACCGGCACCATGGGTGCGTCCATCTCCCCTCCCGTCGGCCACGCGCGGCGCGCCCGTTGACCGCGTGGTATCCTGTCGCTCCTTTCCCCGGTCCCCCTCCCCCGCGACCCCGCCCGGAGCCGCCGCCATGAGCGAGCAGACGCTTGCCTTTCACGAGGCGACGCGTGAGCGCTACCTCAACTACGCGCTGTCCGTCATCACGAGCCGGGCCCTGCCCGACGTGCGTGACGGCCTCAAGCCCGTGCAACGCCGCATCCTCTACACGATGTACTCCGAGCTCGGCCTGCGCCCAGACGGGCGTTACCGGAAGTCGGCCGCCGTCGTCGGCGAGGTGATGGGCAAGTACCATCCGCACGGGGACTCCTCGATCTACGAGGCGCTGGTGCGCATGGCGCAGCCGTTCTCGCTGCGCGTCCCGCTGGTCGACGGCCAGGGCAACTTCGGCTCGCTCGACGGCGACCCGCCGGCGGCCATGCGGTACACCGAGTGCAAACCGCAGCGCATCGCCGAAGAGCTGCTCTCGGAGCTGCGTAAGCGCACGGTCGACCACCGCCCCACGTACGACGGCCAGCGCATTGAGCCGATCGTGCTCCCGGCCCAATTCCCGCAGCTGCTCGTCAACGGCTGCGAGGGCATCGCGGTCGGCATGGCCACCCGCATCCCGCCGCACAACCTCGGCGAGGTGGTCGACGCCGCGGTGGCGTTAGCAACGGATCGCGACCTGTCGAATCAGGCGTTGATGCAGCACATCCGCGGCCCGGACTTCCCGACCGGCGGCCAGATCCTCGCCGATCCGGGCGCGCTGCAGCGCATGTACGAAGAAGGCCAAGGCACGTTCAAGGTGCGCGCGACCTGGCGCGAAGAGAAGGACGGCCGCAAGCGGCTGATCATCGTCGACAGCGTGCCGTACGGGCAGAACAAGGCCCGCATCCTCGAGCGCATCGGGGCCGAGATCGCGGCCAAGCGCATCCCCCAGCTCGTCGACGTGCGCGACGAGTCGACCGACGACGTGCGGGTCGTGCTCGAGCTCACCAAGGACGCGAGCGCCGAGGCCGCGATGGCGTGGCTGTTCAAGCACACGCCCCTCGAGACGTCGTGGTCGCTCAACATGACGGCGCTGGTCCCCACCTCCGGCGAGGCGTGCAGCCCGGCGCGCCTCGACCTCCGCTCGGTGCTCTTGCATTGGCTCGACTTCCGGTTCGAGACGATCCGGCGGCGCTTCGCGTGGGACCTCGAGGCGCTGCGCGCCCGCATCCACATCCTCGAAGGGCTCGAGATCATCTTCGACGCGCTCGACGAGGCGATCGCCATCATCCGCGCCTCGGAGGGCCGCCGCGACGCGCAGGAGCGCTTGATCAACCGCTTCGGGCTGACCGACGTGCAGGCCGACGCCATCCTCGACTTGCAGCTCTACAAGCTCGCGCGGCTGGAGGTGCTCGTCATCCGCGAGGAGCTCGAAGAGAAGCGCCAGGAAGCCGATCGTATCGCGGCGATCCTGGCGTCGGACCGCAAGCTGTGGAGCACGGTGCGTAAGGAGCTCACCGAGCTGCGCGCGCTCTACGCCGACGCGCGCCGCACCCGCATCGGCGGCGAGGCGCTCGCGTACCAGGAAGAGGCGTACATCGTGCGTGAAGACACCTGGGTGATCGTCACCCGCGAAGGCTGGATGCGCCGCCAGTCGTCGGTGTCCGACATCTCGAAGATCCGGGTGCGCGAAGGCGACGAGGTCGGCTGGTTGCTGCGCGCCGACACCGGATCGACCCTCACGTTGTTCACGAGCGGCGGCGGCGCGTACGCGCTGCGGGTCAGCGCGCTGCCCGCCACCACCGGGCACGGCGAGCCGGTCCAAGCCTCGTTCCAGCTCGGCGACGGCGACCGGATCGTCGGCGTGCTGTCGGCGGATCCGCGCAACCGCCTCGTCGGTGCGCCCCCGGCCGACGCCGAGACGCCGCCCCCGCCGTGGGCGATCGCGATGACGGTCGGCGGGCGCGCGCTGCGCTTCCCGCTCGCCGCCCACGAAGAGCCGTCGACGCGGGTCGGCCGTCGATTCGCCCGCCTCGACGACGGGGATCGGGTGCTGGTCGTGTGGCCCACGGACGGCACCGAGCGCGCGTGCGTCGCCACCCGCGGCGGGCGCACCCTCGTGTTCCCGGTCGCCGAGGTCGGCGTGCTCAAGGCCGCTGGGAAGGGCGTCACCGGCATCGACCTGCGCGACGGCGACGCCGTGCTCGCGTTCGAGCTCGCCCGCGACGCGGTCAGCGGGCCGCGCGTCGTCACCATGAACGGCCGCGCGATCGACGTCACCGAGAAGGAGTTCGGCATGGGCGCCCGCGGCAACCGCGGCAACGTCGTGCTCAAGCGCGGATCGATCGACACCTGGAGCCGCGCCCCGGTGGTGACCGCGATCCCCGACCCTTCCCTTCCACCGACCGAGGCTTAGGATGGCCCGCACCACCCGCTACACCGCGGAAGACATCTCGGTCCTCGATGGCCTCGCCGCGGTGCGTAAGCGCCCGGGCATGTACATCGGCGGCACCGACGTCCGCGGGTACCACCACCTGCTGTGGGAGATCGTCGACAACGCCGTCGACGAGCACATCGGCGGCCACGCGACCACGATCGAGGTGTGGCTGGAGGCGTCCGGCAACCGCGTGACCGTACGCGACAACGGCCGCGGCATCCCGGTCGATGAGCACCCGACACAGAAGCGCAGCGCGCTCGAGGTGGTGCTCACGACCCTGCACGCCGGCGGCAAGTTCGAGCGCAACGGCGCGTACGTCACCTCGGGCGGGCTGCACGGCGTCGGCTTGTCGGTGGTCAACGCGCTGTCGTCCGAGCTGGAGGTGCGCGTCCGCCGAGACGGCAAGGAGTACCTGCAGGAGTATCGGCGCGGCCGCCCGAAGGGCCCCCCGGTCGAGGTCGGTCCCGCCCGCGGCAGCGGCACCACCGTCAGCTTCACGCCCGATCCCGAGGTGTTCGACGATCTCGCCTTCGACGCCCAGCTCATCCGCGAGCGGCTCGAGGTGCGCACCTGGCTGCACAAGGGCCTGAAGATCATCTTCAAGGACCGCGGCGCCGAGACCTCGGACGTGCTCGAGCACCCCGGCGGCGTCGCCGACTACCTGTCGGCGGTCGTCGCGAAGGACGAAGCCACCGCGGTCTCCGAGCCGTTCGTGCTCTCGCGCGACGAGCTGCCGTCGTTCGAGCTCGCGTTGTGCTGGACCGACGCCCAACGTGAGAAGATGCTGTCGCACGTCAACGGCATCCCCACCCCGGACGGCGGCACCCACGAGCAGGGCCTGCGCGACGCCGTCACGAAGGCGGTGCGCGCGTACGCCGAGACCCACAACCTGGTGCCGCGCGGCCTCGCCCTCACCGCGGAGGACGTACGCGAGGGGCTGACCGCGATCCTGTCCACGTACGTGGAGGAGCCGCAGTTTCAGGGGCAGACCAAAGGCCGCCTCAACAGCCCAGAAGCACGAAGCGCGCTCGACGCGACCGTGCGCCCGGCGCTCGAGCAGTGGCTGCACCACAACCCGTCGCAGGGGCAGGCGATCGTCGCCCGCACCGTGCTGGCCGGCCGCGCGCGCATCGCCGCCCGCGACGCATCGGCGGCGATCACCCGGCGCTCTCCAACCTCCGGCCGCCGCCTCAACCTGCCCGGCAAGCTGTCCGACTGTCAGGAGACCGACTCGGGCGAGAGCGAGCTGTTCATCGTCGAGGGAGACTCCGCGGGAGGATCCGCCAAGCAGGCTCGTAATCGCAAGACCCAGGCGGTGCTCCCGCTGCGCGGCAAGGTGCTCAACGCCGAGCAAGCCACCCTCAAGAAGGTGCTCGAGAACGAAGAGCTCAACAACATCGCGCTCGCGCTCGGCTGCGGCATCGGCCCGGACGTGAGGGTCGACCGGCTGCGGTACGGTCGGATCATCCTCCTGATGGACGCCGACAGCGACGGGCACCACATCTCCACCCTGCTGCTGACCTTCTTCTACCGCTACATGCGCGCGCTCCTCGAAGAAGGCCGAATCTTCCTCGCGATGCCGCCTCTGTTCCGCGTCGACATCGGGAAGGCCACGTTCTGGGCGCTCGACGAGCGCGACCGCGACCGCATCCTGCGCGAGCACCCGCGGGCGCGGGCCGAGATCACGCGGTTCAAGGGGCTCGGCGAGATGCCCCCCAAGATGTTGTTCGAGACCACCCTGGACCCGGCGCGGCGCCGGCTCATGAAGGTCGACCTCTCCGACGCCGAGTCGGCCGCGCGCGTCATGGACGAGCTGATGGGCAAGGACCCGCGCACCCGCTACGACTTCATCATGGAGCACGCGGCGGAAGCGCGCGACCTCGACATCTGACCCCGCCTCGCGGAGGTCCGGGGTTAGCGCCGCTCGATCGTACGACATCGAAGTAGTGGAAGCGTCGCGGCGCCGCGCGACATAACAACCGGAACCGAGTGGTCACGGGGGACGCATGCGGGGTGAGGAACAGGCACGCGCGCACTACGCGGAGGGCCTCCGGCTGCAGAAGAACGGCGCGCTGCGCGACGCGCTGCTGGCGTTGTCACGCGCGACCGCGGCCGACCCCGGCTTCGCGCCCGCCGGCTTCGAGCTCGGGCGCACCCACGCGCTGCTCGGCCAGCCAGCAGAGGCGATCGCAGCGTTCGAAGCTGCGCTCCGGGCCGACGCGAACCACAGCGGCGCCGCGTTCCACCTCGCGCGCGCGTACGAGCAGGTCGGGCAACCGAGCCGCGCGATCGACGCGTACCAGCGCACGGTCACCCTCGACGCCGACAACTTCGCGGCGGCCACGGCGCTCGGGCGCCTGCTCGTCGACGCGGGGCGCGCGCTCGAGGCGCTGCCGGTGTGGGACCGCGCGCTCGAGCGCTGGCCCGACGAGAAGATCATCACCGAGGGGCGGGCCGCAACCCAGCTCGCGCTCGGACGGCCCGGGGCGGCCCTCGAGCTGATGGGCGGCGCCGAGATCGAAGGGGTCCCGGGTCGCGGCCAGCGGGTGCTCGCGAGCATCTACACCGCGCTAGGCCGCTGGCCCGAGGCGATCGCGTGCTGGGACCGCTTGATCGCAGACAACCCGAACCCGGCCGCCTACGCGGGTCGCGAAGAAGCCGAGAGCGGTCAGCGCGGCGGCCACGTCGAAGCGGTCGACCAGCCGATCCCGTCGGGGGCGCGCGCCCAGGCCGAGATCGCGTGGGGTCGCGCCAGGTCGTACGCGGCCGACGCGCGCTGGGCCGACGCCGCCGACGCGTGCGACGCCGTGCTCGTGCACGAGCCTGGCTGGCGGGAGGTCGCGGTGCTCCGGGCCGACGCGCTCGAGCGCGCCGGCGGCCACGACAAGGCGCTGAGCGCGTGGCTCGAGCTCGCGCGCGCGAGGCCTGAGCGCGTCGACGCGTGGGCCCGCGTCGGCGCCCTCCACCTCACCCTCGGCGCCCCGTTCGACGCGCTCGAGGCGTTCAACCGCGCGCTCGGCGAGCAGCCGGACTCGGTCGACGCCCACATCGGCATGGCCGAGGCGCTCCGCGCCACCGGGCGCGCGACCGAGGCGTTGCCCTGGTACGAGCGTGCGTTGTCGCGGCGCCCCAACGCGCCGGTCGCGCTGCGTGGGCACGCGCACGCCCTCGCGAGCCATGGCCGGTGGCACGAGTCGCGCGCCGCGTGGCAGCGCGTGCTCGCGCTCGACCCGGCCGACCCCGAGGCGCCGACCGGTATCTCGCAGGCCGAAGAGGCGATCGCCGCCGAATCAGCGCCGTCTGCGCCCACCCTGTCGACGGCGACTCAGGAGCTCGTCGCGCGCGGACGGGCGGCGATGGCGCGCGGCCACGTCGCCGACGCCCTCGCTGCGTTCGAGCGCGCCGTGGTCGACGCGCCCGCCGCCGCCGCCGTGCACTACGACCTCGCCGAAGCCGCCCTCGCCGACGGGCAGACCGCGCGGGCGCTCCAGGCGTTCGACACCGTCCTCCGCTTGTCGCCGACCCACGCTGACGCCGCGCGCCGCAAAGGGGACGTCCTGCGCGCCAGCGACGAGCCGCTGCTCGCCCTCGCCGCGTACGACGCCGCGCTCGCGATCCGCTCCGACGACGCCGACAGCTTGTTCGGCCGCGCCGAGACCTGGTTCTCCCTCGGCCGGATGGAGCAGGCGATCCTCGACTACACGGCCACCCTCAACGCGCGCCCACACGCCGTCGCCGCGATCGCGGGCACGGCGCGGGCCTTACAGACGCTCGGCCGCTACGCCGAGGCCGCCAGCGCGTGGGAGCGCCTGCTCACCGTCGCCCCGGGCCACGCGGAGGCCCGCGCCGGGGTGAGCGCGAACAAGCACCGCGCAGCGCCACCGTCGTTGAGCGCGCCCCGCGCCCCCGACGACGTGCGGCAGCGCGCTCGCGACGAAGTCGACCGCGGCCGGTCGTACTACCGCGACCGCGACATCCCGAACGCGATCGCGTCGTTCGAGCAGGCGCTCGTCATCGACCCGTCGAACGCCGAGGCCGCGTTCCGGCTCGGCCTCGCCCTCGAAGACGACCGGCAGTACCGCAAGGCGATCGAGGCCTACGAGCGCTGCTTGTCGATCGACCCCACCCACGCGCACGCTGCCACCAACATCGGTGAGGCGCATCGGAAGAACGAGCGCTACCGCGACGCGATCAAGGCCTACGACCGCGCGCTGACCATCTCGAAGAACTGGTTGTACGCCCTCGCCGGGCGCGCCGAGAGCATGCGCATGCTCGGCGACTACGAAGCAAGCCTCAAGTGGTTCGACCGCGCCCTCGAGGTCGGCCCGAACCACGTGTTCGCGATTCAGGGCAAAGCGGCGTCGCTCAACGCGCTGCGCCGGTTCCGCGACGCCATCCCGCTGTGGGACCGCGCGCTCGCGGTCGATCCGCGCAGCCAATTCGCGCTGGACGGCAAGGCGTACGCCGAGGCCCAGCTCAAGACCGACGACGACGGCGAGACCAGCAGCGACGAGGCGTCCGACACGCCCACCCTCGACGAGCAGGGCCGCGACCTCACCGCGCTGGCGCGTAACGGCCGGCTCGGGCAGGTCGTCGGGCGCGACGTCGAGATCCGGGCGCTGATGCGCACGCTGGTCCGTCGCCAGAAGGCGAACCCGATCCTGCTCGGGGACCCGGGCGTCGGAAAGACCGCGGTCGTCGAGGGGCTCGCCGCGCGCATCGCGGCGGGAGACGTGCCGGCCAAGCTGGCCGACCTGCGCGTCGTCGAGCTGTCGATGGGTTCGCTGCTCGCGGGCACGAAGTACCGCGGCACGTTCGAGGAGCGCATGAAGGGCATCGTCAAGGAGGCGATCGCCCACCCGCACATCATCTTGTTCATCGACGAGATCCACACGCTGGTGGGCGCGGGCCGCACCGAAGGCGGCAGCTTGGACGCCGCGAACCTGCTCAAGCCGGCGCTGGCGCGCGGCGAGGTGCGGGTCATCGGCGCGACGACCCTCGCCGAGTACCGCAAGCACTTCGAGTCGGACGCCGCGCTCGAGCGCCGCTTCCAGCCCATTACGATCGAGGAGCCCACCGCCGCGCAGGCGGTCGCGCTGCTCACCGCGGTCGCCGCCCAGTACGAAGACCACCACGACGTCGAGGTGGCGCCGTCGACCGTGCAGGCGTGCGTCGAGCTCGCGGTCCGGTACCTGCCCGACCGCCGGCTGCCCGACAAGGCGCTGGACCTGCTCGACGAGGCGTGCGCGGACGCCAGCCTCGCCGGGCACGATCACGTCGACGTCGAGACGGTCGCCCGGGTGGTCGCCGAGCGCACCGGCATCGCGGTCGGCACCCTGACCGAGGGGGAGCGTGAGCGGCTCGGTCGCCTCGACGCGGTGCTGGCCGAGCGCGTCGTCGCCCAGGATCAAGCCGTGCACACGCTCGTCGCCGCGGTGCGCCGCGCCCGCACCGGCCTGACCGATCCGAAGCGCCCGCGCGGCGTGTTCTTGTTCGTCGGCGGCTCGGGCGTCGGCAAGACCGAGCTCGCGCGCGCGCTCGCCGACACCCTGTTCCCCGACGGGCCCGCGCTGGTCCGGATCGACATGTCCGAGTTCGGCGACCGCTTCACCGGCACGCGCCTCGTCGGAGCGCCCCCCGGGTACGTCGGTCACGGCGAAGAAGGCCAGCTCACCGGGAAGCTCCGCCGGCGGCCGTACGCGGTCGTGCTGCTCGACGAGATCGAGAAGGCCCACCCGGACGTGCAGGCGATGTTCTTGTCGTTGTTCGACGAGGGGACGATCGAAGACAGCGAAGGCCGTCGTGTGCAGGCGCGGGAGGCCATCTTCGTCGCGACGACCAACGCAGGCACCGAGATCGGCGCGCGCGGGCGCGCTGGCTTCTCACCCGGCACCGCGACCGAGGTGCGGATGGAGCGCCTCAAGCCGTACTTCCGGCCGGAGCTGCTCAACCGCTTCGACGCGGTCGTGTTCTTCGAGCCGCTCGACGCCACCGCGCTGCGTCAGATCGCGCGCGCGCACCTCGAGCGCCTGCGCGACCGCGTCATCGCGAAGGGCATCCACCTCCGGTGGTCGGAGGCGGTGGTCGAGCGGGTGGCCGAGCACGGCGCCGATCCCAAGCACGGCGCGCGGCCGGTGCTCCGGGCCATCCGCACCCTCGTCGAGGAGCCGCTCGGTGACCTCGTGATCGCCGACGGGAGCGGCCAGGCGATGTCGTGGTACATCGACGTCGCCGACGGCACGATCCGGTTCGAGCGCGACGCGACCACGCAAGACGCGCAGCCGTCGCCCGCGATCAGCGACCCGGCGACCGGATGATGCCGTAGAGCACGAGCGACGCCGTGGCCACGGTGAAGAGATCCAGCGCTTCGATCAGCCAGGTCATGGCACGCTCCTGCACCGACGGTGCTTGCAGAGGTCGTGCCGTAAACGGCGGGCGCTGATCAGATCTCCTCGACGGGCAGATCTTCGAGCGCGCGTCGGATGCCCACGGGGAGGCGGTCGAGGCGCTTGCTCGGTTGGTCGGACGCTTGGATCGCCACCCGCAGCTCGTCGCGCAGCGCGTCGTTGGTCGGGTGCGTGTAGAGGCGCGTGCAGTACAGGGTGGGCCGATTACGCAAGATGTACCCGCACAAGCGGGCAAAGTCCGGGTCCTTTTCACGCGGCCCGAGCTCCTGCTCGAGGTGGGCCTTGAAGTCACCGCCTGGGTACCGGAGCACGATGTCGTTGAGCAGCTCCCGCTCGAACGACTCCAGAGTCCACATGCCGCTCGTCCAGAGCGGACGTTGCCCCCCGGTCGCGACCGTGTCCGACACCGTGTGGTCGGCAAGCGACCGCTCGTTGGCCCGCCGCGCGGCCACGACCGAGAATTCCTCGAACGCGACCGCGCCAGCGAACACGAACACGCGCACGTACGGCCGGTCGCCGCGCCCCTCGATCGCGATCTCGCCCGCGCGCCCGATGCACCGGGACGCACCAGGGCGCACCGTGCCCGACGAGCCGGCGTCGTCGAGCGAGACCACCGACACCCCGAGGCGCACCCCCGGCAACGCGTGCACCTCCAGGCCCTCGTCGGTGCGGGTGACGAGCAGGTGCCCACGCGACAGCCGGTGCAGGTGATCGAGGCGCAGGCAGTCCGCGCGCGACGGCCCCAGCGCGCGCTTCAGGTAGGCCCACCGCGCTTTATCGGCGTCGGTCGCCTCTTCCGCGAGGCCGGCGCGCTCGAGCTCACGCGTCGACGACACCCGCCCGATCAACAACGCGCCGCCGTAGAACGACTCTTGTAAGCCGCCGATCCCGCCGCCAGGCGACTGGATCGGGTTGAGCACCACGCGGATCGGCTCCACCCCGACCCGGTCCAGCAGGTACGGGAGCGTGCGCTCGATCGCCTCGACGTCGACGGTGCCGGCGAGGTTGGCCCGCAACGCCGCCAGCTCCATCTCGATCTCGTGGTAGTTGCCCCACCACGCTCGGCGCTCCAACGCGTCCAGCGCCTCGGCTCGGATCGGTCGCCCGCCGAGCATTCCGAGGACCGCGCTGCGCACGGACCCGGGCAAGCGGTCCCGGACCGCCGGCAGGTTGAACGTGACCGCGGTCATCCGCTGCAGCAGGTGGCGCTCGATCGGCAGCCGGTCGGCGCTGCCCGGCTCCGACGACGTCGTGATGAGCGGCACCGGGCGACGGTTCTCCGGAGCGAGCGGCCCGAGGTGGCGCTCGTCGATGACGCTGGACTCCGCTTCGGCCGCCGCTTGCCGCATGACGTTCTCGAGCTCGCGCACATTGCCGGCCCACGGGTGGTGCGCGATCACCTGCACCGCCCGCTCCGTGATCCAATCGGCGGGCAGCCGCTCGACCGGCACGCCGCGCGCGTCGGCCACGAACGACGCCGCCAACGGCAAGATGTCCTCCGGGCGCTCGCGCAGCGGCGGCAGCCGCAGGGTCGCCGCGTTGATGCGCTGCAGGAGGTCCGCCCGGAACTCCCCGCGGGCCACCATCCCGTCGAGGTTGGCGTTGGTGGCGCAGATCACGCGCACGTCGACCGGGACCGGGCGGTCCGCCCCGACCGGCTGGACCGTCTTCTCTTGCAGCACGCGCAGCAGCTTCGCTTGGATCCGCGGCGTGAGGTTGCCGATCTCGTCGAGGAACAACGTGCCTTTGTCGGCCTGACGGAACGCGCCCAGCCGGTCGTTGTCGGCCCCGGTGTAGGCGCCGCG
>CAIUDO010000316.1 GCA_903897935.1 uncultured Pseudomonadota bacterium | reverse complement strand
CGACGCAATCGACACGCCGACCTTGCCGACCTCGCCCGCCGCCAGGGGGTGGTCCGGGTCGTACCCCATCTGGGTCGGCAGATCGAAGGCGACCGACAGGCCGGTGGTGCCTTGCGACAGCAGGTAGCGGTACCGCTCATTGGACGCCGCCGCAGTACCAAACCCGGCGTATTGCCTCATGGTCCACGGAGCGGACCGGTACATCGTGGGCTGCACGCCGCGCGTGAACGGGAACACCCCCGGCAACGGCGGCTCGGCCGGCGCGTCGAGCGCGGTGTAGACGTCGGCCCACGGCGTGCCGCACGAGCGGGCCATGTGCGGGCGCTCCGGAATCTTGGCTACCGACCGTGACTTCACCTCAGCGCGCCACCGCGCGACCTCGTCCTCCGTCATGCCGGCTCCAACCGCACCAACACGGTGCCCGCTTCGACCGCCCGCAGCGTAGCCGCGGGCACGTCGGCGACCGTTCCGTCGCGCGGCGACTTGAACTCGTTCTCCATCTTCATCGCTTCGACGACGACCAGCACCTGACCGGCGCGCACGACGTCGCCCGGCTTGACCAACACCCGCGCGACGGCGCCCGGCATCGGCGTACGGATGTCGTCGACCGAGGCGCCGGCGGCCGCGGCGCCACCGAGCGTGCGCGGGTCGCGCAGGACCGCCTGGTACGCGACGCCGCGGTGCACCACGAACGCCGCGTCACCCTCGACGTGCGCGCTCACCGCCCACGACCGCTGCCCGACCGGGCCGAGCCGCCACTCCCCCGACGCGCACCGGGTGCGTGCCCACCGGGTCGGCGCCCCGCCATCGACCGAGATCGAGAACGTACCGTCCGCCGCGGCCACAACCTCGACGACCGACATCGTTCCGTCTTTTTCGACCGAGTACCGCATCAGACGCCTCCCCTGCCGTCACGCCAACGACCCGGCCGCCGCCAGCCCGCGCCGCCAGCGACGGCCGGCGGCTCTGCGGGGCGCTCGGCGTCGAGCCGCGCGATCACCAACGCCGCGAGCGCGACGTCGGGAGGCAGCGCGCCCGCGTCGTCCACCAGGCGAGCGAGCCACTCGGGCTTGATGAAGTCCGTCGCGTACACGCCGTCGCGGAACGACGGATCATCGAGCAGCGCGAGGAAGAACGGGATGGACGTCTTGATGCCGACGATCTGGTAGTGCGTGAGCGCGCGCCGGCACCGATCCAGGGCTTCTTCCCGGGTGCGGCCCCACACGGCGAGCTTGGAGATGAGCGGATCGTAGTGGACCGGCACCTCCATGCCCTCGACGACGCCAGAGTCCACCCGCACGAACGGGCCCCCCGGCTCGCGGTACTTGTGCAGCGGGCCCGGGCACGGCCTGAAGTTTTCCGCGGCGTCTTCGGCGTATACACGGCACTCTACGGCGTGCCCATGGTGCACCACCTCGTCCTGCGTGAACCAGAGCGGCTCGCCGCGCGCCACCCGGAGCTGCGCTTGAACGAGGTCGATCCCAGTGACGAGCTCCGTGATCGGGTGCTCGACCTGCAAGCGGGTGTTCATCTCGAGGAAGTAGAACGAGCCGTCTTGGTCGAGCAAGAACTCGATGGTACCGGCGCCTTCGTACCCAACCGCCTCGGCCGCGCGCACCGCCGCGGAGGTCATCGCGGCGCGCGTCGCGGCCGGCAGCACCGGGCACGGCGTCTCCTCGAAGACCTTTTGATTGCGCCGCTGGATGCTGCAGTCGCGCTCGAGCAGGTGCACCGTGTGCCCGTGCATGTCGGACAACACCTG
>CAIUDO010000315.1 GCA_903897935.1 uncultured Pseudomonadota bacterium | reverse complement strand
GGCGCGCCCTCGACCGCGCCGTCGGCGGCCGGCTGATCCGGCCCGTCGCGCCCTGGGCGAACCTGCGGCCCGGCGCGCCCGTCCCGAAGCGCCTGCGCAACCCGTTCTTCCTCGAGGAGCACGCGGGGGCGACGCAGTCGACCGGCATGCACCGCGCGTGGCGCTCCGTGCCGAGCGAGTACGCCGTCGCCTGCGAGTCCGTCGACGACATCAAGGCCGCCGTCGACTTCGCGCGCCGCCACGGTGTGCGCCTCGCCGTGAAGGGGACCGGGCACGACTACTTCGGCCGCTCCTGCGCGCCCGACTCGCTCCTGATCTGGACGCATCCGATGCGCGAGATCACCGTGCACGACGCCTTCGTGCCGGCCGGCGCGCCCGCCGGCACGCGCCCCGTGCCGGCGCTCACCACGAGCGCCGGCAACCGCTGGCTCGAGGCGTACCGCGCCGCCACCGCGGCCGGGCGCTACATCCAGGGCGGCGGGTGCACGAGCGTCGGAGCCTGCGGCGGCTTCGCCCTGGGCGGCGGCTTCGGGTCCTACTCGAAGCGCTACGGGTCAGGGGCGGCCGGGGTGCTCGAGATCGAGGTCGTCACGGCCGACGGGGGGATCCGCACCGTCAACCGCTTCCGGGAGCCGGACCTGTTCTGGGCGCTGCGGGGCGGCGGCGGCGGCACGTTCGGCGTCGTCAGCCGGATGACCCTGCTCAGCCACCCCCTGCCGCGCCTCGACGGCTGGCTGTCGGGGCTCATCACGGCCCACTCGGACGCCGCCTACCGCGAGCTGATCCGGCGCTACCTCGAGTTCGTGCCCGGGGCGGTCAACAACCCGTCGTGGGGCGAGGGCGTGATGTGGCGCAAGGGCGTCAACGAGATGGAGCTGATGACCGCCTTCCTCGACCTCACCGTCGAGGAGGCGCAGGCCGTGTGGGCGCCGTTCCTCGACCCGCTGCGCGCCCGCCCGTCGGACTACACGGTGACGGCCGACTTCGCGACCCAGCCCTTCCGGGACAAGTGGAACCCGGTCGGCAAGGACGGGGCCGTGCTGGACGATCGCCCGAACGCCCCCGACGGCTACTTCTGGTGGCGCGGCAACGGCGGCGAGGTCGGCGCCTACTGGGGCGGCTACGCGGGTCGCGGCATCCCGCTCGCCTGCCTGTCCGGCGCGAAGGCCGCGCGGCTCGCCGACGCGATCTTCGGGGCGACGCGCGGCAGCCTCGTCCTCTGGCAGACCAACAAGGCGCTCGCGGGCGAGCACCCGGAGGCCGCGCGGCGCGACCGGCAGACCAGCCTCAACCCGGCCGTCTTCGACAACGCGGCGTTCGTCACCCTCGGCGACTGGGTGCAGTTCCGCTACCCGGGGGTCGCGGGGCACGAGCCCGACGCCGAAGTCGCGCAGGCCCAGCGCGACGGGGTCGACCGTGGCATGCGCCTGATCCGCGCCGCCACCCCGGGCGGGGCCTCGTACGCCAACGAGGGCGACTACTTCGAGCGCGACTGGAAGTCGGAGTTCTGGGGCGCGAACTACGTGCGCCTCCTGCGCGTCAAGCGCGCCTACGACCCGGGCAACCTGTTCCGCGTGCACCACGGCGTCGGCAGCGACCTGCCGGTCGCCGGCGCCTGACGCCCGGCTCAGCCCGTCTTCGGCAGCTTGACGCGGTGGGTGGCCGCGAAGGACGCGCCCTGCTTGGTGAGCAGGGTGGTCAGGACCGTGACGGT
>CAIUDO010000314.1 GCA_903897935.1 uncultured Pseudomonadota bacterium | reverse complement strand
TTCGCGCCGCGGACGACGCTGGAACGCCGGACGGCCCGTTCTTCACGGGGGACCAGTCGAGGGACCTCGTAGACGTCGACGCGGACGGCTGGCTCGACGTGAACAAGGTGGACGCGTCGGGCACCGAGGTCGCGTGGCGCGTCCGGGACCGTTCGGCCTCGTGGCAGGCGTTCACACCGGTCCCGGGCCCCGCGTGGGACGCGATCCGCATCGTGGAGGTGACCCTTCAAGGCATCGACATCGTCGATAGCCAGGGTGTGACGGATCTCGCCGACCTGAACGGCGATGGGCTGCCCGATCTGGTCGACACGCGCGGCTACGCCGCGAACGGCGGCCACTGGGAGGTGTGGCTGGGTACGGGCCGCGGCTTCGAGGCGCCGGTGTTGTGGCGGGCCCCGGGGCCGTACACGGACGTGACCCAAGAGGGGGCGCCGGAAGGGCCACGATACTTCGTGGCGGATTCCGAGCTTTCGTGCAGCCATTATACGAACTGGTTCCAGAACTGTGGCGGTGGCATGCTGGGCGTTCCCGATTGGGACGCACCGGCGCCCCCAGAGACGCTCCCGCCCTACACGTCTGGGGACACCGGGACGTATCACGTGCCCGACGACGACACGGGCGCACCGTTCGGCGGGGGGCCTGACACGGACCGGACCATCTATGACACGGTTTGGGTGCCGCAGGACCGGGACGACTGGGGCTCGGTCGGAGGCCCTCCATCCGGGGGCGACGAGACCTGTGTATGCTGGATGACCGGCGTTCCTTCTCGGGTCGAGGCGACCCTGCTCGACGTCAACGGCGACGGGCTGGACGACTTCGTGGCCCCTGGGGTGGGCTGGTACCGCAACGTAGGGTCGCGGTTCGACGTCGACGTGCTGCGGGACTTGCCGGGTTGGTGGGGCGACGAGGTCTCGCTCGATCAGATGTGGAGCGCGGGCTCGGCGCCGGGCGCGATGGTGATGACGGAGTTCCGAACGGAGCAGGTCGTTCGTGATCTGAACGGCGACCGGATGCTCGACGTGGCGCGCGCGTCGGGCGAGCACGGGTACGCGACCGCGGAGCGTCCGCTGTTGTTGTCGCGGGTGGTGCGGCCAGCGGGGGCGGTGACTGAGATCACGTACGCACCCGCGACGGACATGTTCCCGTCGGGTACCCCGGAGGCCCGGCAGACGCCGACGGGTCGGTGGCTGGTCGCCGAGGTGTCGACCGCGGAGTCGGTGTTCGACCTGCAGACCAGCGTATCGACGTGGCGCTACGAGCGGGGCGAGGTGGTCGGGGGCGTATTCACGGGGTTCGAGAACGTAGAGCGGTTGTCATGGACCGAGGTGGACGGCGTCGCGGGCGCGCCTCTGCTCACCGAGACGGTCTACGAGCGCGAGCCCGGCATGCCGCCGGTCCCGATCGAGGAGCGAACGTCGAAGTTCAGAGGTGTGCTCGACGGCGCGTGGGATCCGGTGACGGACCGGGTCTCGCTGGTACATGAGGCGCTGACGACCTACACGGACGTGGGCGCACATCGCCTCGTCGACGACCTCATCGTGACCCGATGGGGCGAAGATCCTGCGGTCGCGCCGTCCGTTGTGGTCGTCGACTTCGCGTGGAGCGCGTCGGGACAGCTCGTGACCTACACGCACGACGGGGGCGGCGACGCCGCCGACGCGCTTCGGATCGAGCTGTCTTGGCGGTCGGACGTCGATCAGGTGATGTGGCGGCCGATCCGGCAGGAGCTGTGGGGCGCCGACCCCGCTACGGGCCTCGACACGCTCGTGCAGGTGTCCGAGTACGGCTACGACGATGCGCTGCCCGGCGGGTTGGCCACGCCGCTGACGCGGGGGTGGCTCACCTCCGAGCGCACCTCCGGTGGCTGGGTGGGTGGCGGCGAAGCTTTGGAGTCGGGCTGGTTGGCGTGGTCGTACGACCGCGGGGATCGCGGCGAGCTGCTGCTGACGACCGAAGAGGCCACCGGCGCCACCACCGCGTTCGGCTACGCGTTCGGCAGCGCCGTGCCGGCGTATGTCGACGACGCGCTCGGCTACCGGACCACGCACACCGTCGACGGTTGGGGCCGGACGACGGGCACTGAGGATCCGAACGGGATCGGTGCGTCGTCGGTGCTCGATGACTTCGGCCGCGCGGTCGAACGCTGGACTACAGACCGCAACGGGGTGAGCCGTCTGGTGGAACGGACGTCGTGGTCGGCGAGCGGGGAGCACCCGCAGTACACGAAGGTGCGGACGTACACGTCGGGGTCGGTGGAGTCGACGGCGTACGAGGTGCGGGACGGCCTGGGCCGGCCGCTGGAGTCGTGGTCGGTGCGGCCCGATGGCACGTGGTCGGTCACGCACGGCGTGCGGCGGGGTGACGTCGGTTGGACGACCCACCCGACGACGGGCGGCCTCGAGCCGTCGACCGACTTCGCCGGGGCTGGCGCGCGCGCGCTGGCGGCGCCCGTGTTCACGCGCACCACCTACGACAGCCTCGGCGTGGCGCGGATCGTCGAGAAGGACGTGGCCGCGGGCATCGGCGTGGGCGGCGCCGCGGCGACCGTGGCGCTGCCGAACCCGAACGCAAGTTTGTATCGGGACGAGCTCGGCTACCTCAAGCAGCTCACCTCGGACGCACACGGGCGGCTCATTCGCGTGGACGAAGGCCGGGACCTCGGCGGCACGAGCACCTGGACGACGACCGCCCACTACGACCACGCAGCGACCGGCCAGCTCGCGCGGTTCGAAGACGCGGCGGGCGTGGTGGTCGCCTACGATCACGACGCCGCCGGGCGCCTCCGCGAGGTGTCGCGGGGCGACGGGGCATCGACGGCGCCTTGGTACACCTACGGGTACGAGGGTGCGCGTCGGGTGTGGTCGGAGGACGCCGACGGGTTGTCGGCGTCGTGGGCGTACGATGAGCTGGGGCGGCCGACCGACCTGTGGGTGGACGACCCGGTGCTGTCGTCGGGGGAGGCGTGGTACGCGTGGTCGTACGACGGGGACCTGATCGGGGCCGTGGACGGGTCGACGGATCCGGTGGGCAGCCACAGCACCAACTACGACACGTACGGCAACCCGTCGCGCGCGACGCGTACGTGGACGGAAGGCGGCGTCACGCTGCACGCGCCGGTGCAGACGTCGTCGGTATACGACGTTCACGGCCGAGAGACGAGCCGGACGCTGCCGAGCGCGGCGGTGGTGTCGTCGACGTACACGCGGGGCTGGCTGACGTCGCAGACCGTGCCCGGGGCCACGCTGACCTACGACTACGACGCGTGGGGGGGCGTGTCCGAGGTGGTGAACGAGCGGTTCGGGTTGACGCCACGGTAGACCGGTTCCCGCCCGCCGACGCCCTTTTCAACGCGGATTCGGTGCGGCCTCCTCGTCGGTCGCCGGGCCCTCGTACTTTGACGAGCGGTTCCAGCACGGTGACAACCACCTTCTCAACGGTCCACGGGTTCTGGCCGCGCGGCCGTCGCGGAGGACCCGCTCTCGCCGGCGGTGTGCCCGGGGCCGACCCAGGTGTCGATGAAACCGGAACGTGACCGTGTCGGTGAGCAGCGAAGCGGTCGATCTCGATGAACTGCTCGCTGTCGGTGCCAGCGTCGAGCACGACCTCGACGTTGCCGTAGCGGTCCCAGTGGTCGCACAGCCAGTCTCCGGGCTCGAGACGTGGCGCTGCTGTCGGGCAGGTCGACCGCGACGTCGATCGGTCGGTAATTCTCGGCCCCGAAGTGGCCGTAGGGCTCGTCGAACACCGTGCAGTCTCGGTGGGCTTACCGTCCGTCCGTCGGCGTTGTCGGCGCGCTGGTCTCGGGGGTCGCATCTGCCCCTTCCCACCGCGCGTGACGCCACAGCACCGGGATGGCGCGGATCAACGAGCGACGCATCGGACCTCCGTACGGTCGGCCCTACCCAGGCCAGACCACGAACGGGAACACCACCTCGACGTCGGCGTCCGGCGCCACCGAGCGGCCCGCGCGCCCGTCGCGCACCGCCTCGGCGAGCTGCCGCAGCCCCCCAGGACGAACGCCCATCAGCGCCTGCTCGGGCGCGATCGCCGCTTCGACGCCCGCGAGCAAGACGACCGCCTTCGCGGCGTGGCTGCGCACCGCGTGCGGCACCGGCTCCCGCAGCTTGATGCCCGCCGCCGCCAGCCGGATGAGCGCCACCAGCAGGTCCGCCGCCGGGCCCCGCCGGCCGAGCGCGTGCCACAAGCCCTCCCAGGCTTCGTGCGCCTCCCAGTAGAAGCCGTGGTTGAACAGGTCGATCCCGCGCACGTACGCCGGGATCGAGCGCCACTCCGTCACGTCGATGGGGCCTGACGGCGCTGGGTGGACGCAGCGGTGCCCGTCCGGGTGACGGGTGGGGTGCGGGCGACGGCCCGGCACGAACGCGTACGGCGGCAGCGGATCGTCGGGCAG
>CAIUDO010000313.1 GCA_903897935.1 uncultured Pseudomonadota bacterium | reverse complement strand
GGCGCCGCGCCCGCCGATCCCGCCACCACCGACGCCGCCACCACCGACGCCGCCGCCGCTGCGCTGCAGCGCGACGAGGTCGCCGCGCTCACCCAGAAGGTCAAGACCGGCCGGCAAGCGCTCACGCGCACCATCCTCGAGAAGTCCAGGGAGGTCGTTGCGGAGTACGGCATCGAGATCGTCGACGTCCAGATCAAGCGCATCAACTACCTCGACTCCGTGCAAGAGCAGGTGTTTCGCCGCATGATCTCGGATCAGGAGCGTCGGGCCGAGGAGTTCCGCTCGGAGGGGCAAGGCGAGAGCGTCCGCATCCTCGGTGAGGCGCGCCGGGAGCTCGCGACGATCCGGTCGAACGCCGAGCGGGAGGCGCAGGTGATCCGCGGCGAAGCGGACGCGGAGGCCACCCGCATCTACAACGAGGCGTACGGTGCCGACGCCGAGTTCTACGCGTTCTTGCGGACGTTGCAGAGCTACGAGAAGACGGTCGACGGAAAGACCACGCTGATGCTCGGCACCGACTCGGAGTATTACCGGTTCCTCCAAGGGACGTCCGGCCGCTGACGAGCCGCGCCCCTACGGGGTTGCGGCCCACGCGGTGGAACACCGAGCCGCGCCGTGCCCGGGCGCGATGAATCGCGCCCCTACGGGGTTGCGGCCCACGCGGTGGAACACCGAGCCGCGCCGTGCCCGGGCGCGATGAATCGCGCCCCTACGAACGGGTCGCGGCCCACGCGGTGGAACGGCCAGACCCCGCCGGTGGCTTCGTACGGCTACACCGAGCCGCGCCGGGCCCGGGCACGATGAATCGCGCCCCTACGAACGCGGTCGCGGGGTGTCGAGCGCGCGCCCCGGCGGCCCACCGGGCGAACTACGCGCGGACCACGAACAGATACTCCTTGTTGCGCAGGTGGCTCACCCGCCCGACCTTGGCGCCGGCCGGGTTGTGGATGCCGATCTGCGCGCCGACGTAGCGCTTGAAGTCGGCCTCGATCACCGAGACCTCGCCGCGCTGGGCCAGCAGGTCGACCATGGCGTCGCGGCCGATGTAGCCCTCGTTGTTGAACGACACCAGCAGGTACCGGCAGCGCGCCGACGTGATCACCGAGGTGAGCGCCTGCAAGAACCGCGGGCGCGCGTTGAAGTCGCTGGTGCGGTCGCGGCAGTCGCTGCGCTTGCACGCGACGCCGTAGTGGTCCGGCTTGTCCCAGCGGACCAGCGACTCCCAGATGTGGTAGTTGCCGAGGTATTTGTGTTGGTTGTAGGGCGGGTCGAGGTAGAACAGATCGGCTTCGAGCGCCGCGGCCGCCGCTCCTGCGTCGAGCTCGTACGCCTGCCCTGGGCCGTTGGCGGCGCGCGGCAGCACCTCCGGGACGCGCAGCGCGAGGTCGTTGTGGGCCCGAGCCGCCCATTGCTTGAGGTACGCCATCTGCACGCCCGTCGTGGAGTCGACGCGGTCGGCGGCCTCCATCAGCGCGACGAGCAGCACGGACTCGAGCTCCGGGGGCAGCGACTTGCGGGCGATCTCCTCGCGGATCGCGTCGACGCGAGCGCCGTTCTTCGGCTGGAAGAACCTGCTCGCGACGCAGAACGTCTCGGTGAAGTAGCCGGGCGCGCCCGGGAGCCGATTGAGCTCGGCGACGAGCCGCTCGGCGTCGGCGCGCACGCGCTCGGCGTCGGCTTGCACGTAGCACCGCGCGAGGGTGGCCGCGTAGGCGTTG
>CAIUDO010000312.1 GCA_903897935.1 uncultured Pseudomonadota bacterium | reverse complement strand
CCGGCGGCTGGTGGTGTGGTTCAGCGTGGCGGCGCTGGCGATCGCGCTGGCGATCGCGGCGGTGCGGTTCACGCGCGCGATCGACGCCCGGCAGCGCGAGGTGCGCGCCGCCGCCGAGCAGCTCGCCGGGGAGCTGGTCCGCGACGTGCGCCTGCGGGTGTTCGCGGTCGAGCAGGCCGCCGCCCAGGCCGAGGACCTCATGGCCGGCCGCATCCGCCCGGGGATCGACGCCGTGTCGCTGCTGCGCCCGGTCCCGGAACGCGGAGGCTTCACCCTCGAGCTGCCGCCTGGCGCCACGCCGACGGACCTCGGCAACCTCACCGGCGGCGGGCCCGTGCCCGAGCCCGGCAGCCCCCGCGCCGCCGAGATGGACATGGCGCTGGGGCTGTCTCGGATGTTCGAGATGCTGGCGGCGCGGGACCCCGGGGTGCCGTGGCTGTACTACGTGTCGCGGCGCGACTTCGTCTACCTGTACCCGCGCGTCCCCATCGACGCGTACTTCTGGGAGCCGGAGTTGACCGGCGACCACTTCCGCTACCGCGGCGAGCCCATCGACTACCCCTCGCGCCGGCTGTACTGGTCGCCGGTCTACGCCGACACCGCCGGCAAGGGCCCGATGTTCACGGTCAGCAAGACCGTCGTGCACGACGGCCAGTTGCTGGGCTCGGTGAGCGCCGACTTCACCACGCAGAGCCTCTGGGCGCTCATCGATCGTCACCCGATCCGGGGGTCGACGATCCGCCTGCTCGACGAGTACGGAACCGTCGTGCTCGGGCCGGGCGCGCCGCCGGTGCTGCCCGCTGGCGAGTCCCGGCCGCTCCCCGCGACGCCGAGCCCCATGCCCGACGGCCTGGCGCTGCCGATCGATCCGTCGGGCTGGCACCTGCACGTGGCCACGCCGCGCAGCGCGCTGTTGCTCGACGCGCTCCGCGCGTCGGCGGTGTACGGCGTGCTCGTCCTGCTGCTGCTCGGCGGCGTCGTCCTGCTCACCGCGCTGTCGCGCACGCTGGGGGTGCTGGCGGTGCTGTCGGTCCACGACAGCCTCACCGGCGTCTACAACCGGCGCCACTTCGACGACATGGCCCGCATCGAGCTGTCCCGCGCGCGGCGCAGCGGCACGATGCTCGGGCTCGTCCTCATCGACATCGACCACTTCAAGACGTTCAACGACCTGCTCGGGCACCGCGGCGGCGACCAGGCGCTGCGGACCGTCGCCGACACGCTGCGCACGGGGCTGCGGCGCGCGGGCGACCTGCTGTTCCGGGTCGGCGGCGAGGAGTTCGCGGCGCTGGTGGTGGTCGATCGCGCCGAGCAGCTCGAGCAGCTGTCGCAGCGCCTCCGCGACTCGGTGCGCGCGCTCGAGGTCCCGCCCCCCGGCAGCCCACTCGAGCGGCTCACGGTGTCGGTGGGCGCGACGCTGATCGATCCGCGCAAGGTCAGCGACGTCGACGCCGCCTACGAGCAGGCCGACCGCGCGCTGTACCAGGCCAAGCAGACCGGACGCGATCGCGTCGTCGTGGGCTGACGCACGCGCTTGCGGCCGCGCGGCACGCCCGGCGACCATGGCGGAAATGGTCAACCGGCTTCCCACGGTACTGGTACTGCTGATTGCGTCCGTCGCCCACGCGCAAGGCGACGTCGTCGAAGGCGGTTCGGCGGCGTCGCTCGGCGCGACCCGGCTCGACGTGACGTTGCCGTCCGGCGAGTCCTGGAGCGTCGGCACCGCCGCCCGGCCCCGACGCGCCGCCAGCCCGACCGTCGACGTGATCACCCGCCGTACCAACGGGCGCGCCCCGCTGGCGGTGGAGGTACGGCGGATCGCGGCGGTGTGCGGCGCGTGGGCGGGG
>CAIUDO010000311.1 GCA_903897935.1 uncultured Pseudomonadota bacterium | reverse complement strand
GCGCACCCCGCCCCGCTCGTCGGCACGGTGTGGGTCACCCGCGACGACGGCGGCCTCGCCGAGCGCCTCGTGGCGTGCCTGGTCGCGCGGGGCGTCGACGCCGTCATCCACGACGCGCCGTGGCACGACCTCGACGCGGTGCGCGCCACCCCAAAGGGCGCGGCCAACCTGGTGCACCTGGCGGGTGTGGGAGCGACCGGCGCCGCCCTCGACGCGCGCTGCCGCGGCGTGCTGCTGCTGGCGGCCGCCCTCGGCCCGTTGTCGTCGTTCGTCGTCGTGTCGTCGCTCGGCGGCGGGTTCGGGTTCGGCGGCCGCTCGGCGGCAGATCCCACCGAGGCCGCCCCGGCGGGCCTCGCCAAGACGGCGGCGCGGGAGTGGCCCGACAGCCGGGTCCTCGCGATCGACCTCGCTCCTGGCGTGTCGGTCGAGCGCCTCGCCGACGAGCTCGGCTTCACCCGCGGGGTGGTCGAGGTCGGCCTCGGCGCCGACGGCGTCGCCCGCACGGTGACCTGCGTCGACGCGCCGCACCCACAGAACGCGATCTCCGACCCGATCGGCCCCGGCGACCTCGTCGTCGTCTCGGGGGGCGCCCGCGGCGTGACCGCGGCGGTCGTGCGCGCGATGGCGAAGCGCTTCCGCCCAGCGTTCTTGTTGCTCGGGCGGTCGGCGCACACCGACGAGCCGGCGTGGGCGCGCGGCGTGCGGGATGACGGCTTGAAGGCGGCCTGCCTCGCCGACGCTCGCGCGACCGGACGCGCCATCACCCCGCGCGCGCTCGACCACGAGGTCGGGGCGGTTCGTGGGGCCCGCGAGGTCGCGCAAACGCTCGCCGCGGTTCGCGACGCCGGCTGCGTGGTGACGTACGCCGCTGTCGACGTGCGCGACGCTGCCGCCGTGTCCGCCGTGGTGACCGCCGCGGTCGCCGCCCACGGCCCGGTGCGCGGCGTGGTGCACGCGGCCGGGGTGCTCGCCGACAAGCGGATCGTCGACAAGACCCCCGACATGGTCGACCGCGTCTGGGGCACCAAGATCGACGGCCTCGACGCGCTGATCGGCGCGATCGTGCCCTCGGAGCTGCGGCTGCTCACCGCGTTCGCCTCGGTCGCCGGCCGGTTCGGCAACGTCGGCCAGTGCGACTACGCGATGGCCAACGAGGCGCTCGCGCACCGTCTGCGCGCGCTCGCCGACGCGTGGCCGCACGTGCGCACCCGCGTCTTCGATTGGGGCCCGTGGGAAGGCGGCATGGTCGACGCGTCGCTCGCCCGCATCCTGACCGATCGGGGCCTGGTGCTCATCGGTCTCGACGGCGGCGCCACGTTCTTCTGCGACGAGGTGGCGCGCACGCTGCCCGACGTCGAGGTCGTGCTCGGCGGCGAGATGGACGTGCCGCCGACCACGGGCGTCGAGCGTCGCGCGTTCGTGCCCGAAGGAATGCCGTTCCTGGACGATCACCGCATCGCCGGTCGCCCGGTGTTGCCGGCGGTCATGGCGCTCGAGTGGATGGTGGGCGCCGCCCGGCGCGCGTTCCCGGACGCCACCGTGCGCGCGGTGCACGGCGTCGACGTGCTCAAGGGCATCGTCGTGTCGGCGCCGACCGAGGCGACCTTGTCGTGGAGGCGCGCCGGAGACTCCCTCGAGTGCACGCTCACCAGCGTCGTTGACGGCGTCGACCGCCTCGCGTACCGCGGCCGCGTCGAGCTGGGCTCCCCGACCGATCCCCCGCGGGTCGCGCCCGAGCAGCCGGTCGCGTCGTACCCAGTCCCGGTCGACGAGGCGTACCGCTCGTTCTTGTTCCACGGGCCGAGCTTACGCGGGATCGTCTCGATCCTCGGGCTGACCGCGGACGGCATGGCCGCGGACGTACACACGTCGGCGCCGTCTGACCTCGGTGAGCCCGGCGAGGTCTGGGCCACCGACCCCGTCGTGCTCGACAGCGCGCTGCAGATGATGCTGCTGTGGGTCCACAACCACGACGGCCTCGACGCGCTGCCCACCTCCCTCGGCAGCTTCTTCGTCTACCGCCCGTTCGCCGGCACGGTCCGGTGCGCGCTCGTGTTATTAGACCCTGTTGTTGTCGATGTGCCTGATTCAGAACCAAAGAAAGCATTATTACTTCCTGTTGTAATACTCTTACCTGAAGTTGCACCAACAGAAGTATTTGCACTTGACGTTGCGTTTAATAAAGATTGGTAACCTACAGAAGTATTATTATTTCCTGTGCCTAAGTTTCTAAGCGATTGATAGCCAATAGCAGTATTTTGAGCTGCAGTTGAGCCATTTATCATTGCCTCAGAACCAAAAGCAGTATTAAAACTTGCAGTGGTAATGTTTCCTAATGATGAGTTACCATAAGCTGTGTTGTCTGAACCT
>CAIUDO010000310.1 GCA_903897935.1 uncultured Pseudomonadota bacterium | reverse complement strand
GCTCGACCAGTGGGTGTTCTTGGCCTTCCACGGCCGCGCGGGCAACGTGTTCTTGCTCCGCCTCGACCACACCCTCGCGTACACCGAAGCGCCCGACTGGACGCCCACGGGCGTGCCCGGCGCTAACGTGGAGGGGCACGTCAACTACGACCCGCGGATCATGGTCTACACGCCGGACGGTGCAGAGGGGGCGCCGTTCTACGAGGACGCGTATGTCGGGCCAGGTTGGTTGCCCAACCTCGACGCGCGTACGATCAACGGCCAAGACGTCGTCGTCATGGCCTGAAGCACTCGCTCCACCGCCCCAACGGCACCCCGCAATGTCTCGTGTGAGAGCAGTCATCGTCGGGTCGCTCCACTCCGTGTCCTCCGCGTCCTCCGCGTTTCAACCTCTTACGCCCAGCATCCCGAGCAGGCGGATCCCCGCCATCGGGGACCCAGTGATGCGGTCCGAGAGGAAGAATAAACCGCGGAGAACGCGGAGGACACGGAGCCAGGATCTACCCAGCGCGCGCGAACGCTCGCCTACCCCGGCTCGAACACGAACGGATACGACACAGACAGCGTCCGACCCCCCTCCGGCGCGTCGAACTCGAGCGTCGACGCGACCTGGGTGACGCACGCGTCGAAGCCCGCCGATCCCGTCCCTTCGCTCGCCCGCGCCTCAGTGATGGACGCCGAGCCGTCGTCCCCGGCGGTGAGCGTGAACTGTACGACGACCTTCCCGGACAGCCCAGGCTCGCTCACCAGCCATCCTTCGTAGCAGTCCTCGATCGCGGGCAGGGCCTCCTTCATTGCGCTGCCGATTCCGTGCGCCGTCGCCGGCCACACCGACCTCGGGTCGTCTTCGGCGGTGTCGCTCGAACCTGCCGGCGGGTCCGCCACCGCACTCCCGGCCGCCAAGGGCCCGACGGGGGCGCCCGCGATAGGGGCGGAAGGGACCGGCGCGTCGTCGACCGGCGGCGATTCGGCGGTCGCCGGCTCCACGGGCGCCTCGGGGCTCCGAACGGGTGGAGCCGGCTCCGACCGGACCCCGTCAGGAGGCGCGGACCCCGGTGCCGCTGGGTCGGCCGGGAGCGCCCACCACCATACGACCGCGACGACGGCGACCGCGACGGCGAGCCCCGCGAGACCGCGCGCAGGGCGCATCACCACCTCCCAAGCCGCCTCTAACCGCGTCTGCGCCGACCCGGCGTCGGCGCTGCACCTCCCCGGGCGCTCCCGGCGACGACAGATGCGCCCGCGCGTAGACGGCGCGCAGGCTGCCGTGCATGCTGTGGCCTGGAGGGACACATGACCCGTTTCTGGCCGCTGCTGATCGCGCTCGCAGCCTGCAGTACGTCCAAAGAGACCGGTACACCTTCGGAACCGACGCCGGACACCGACACCGACACTGACACCGACACCGACACCGACACCGACACCGACACCGACACCGATGCGGACGCCGACACCGACACCGACACCGACACCGACACCGACACTGACACCGATCCCGTCACCGACGCCGACGCCGACGGGTTCTCCGCCGATGACGGCGACTGCGACGACGGCGACGCCAACGTCTACCCGGGCGCCCCCGAGGTCTGGTACGACGGCGTGGATCAGCAGTGCGACGGCGTAGTCGACGACGGCGACCAGGACGGCGACGGACAGGACTGGTCCGACGTCGGCGGCCTCGACTGCGACGACGCCGACCCCCTCGCGGTGTTCCCCGAGCTCGTCGAGGCGTACCCCCCCGACGGCTCGGTCGGCGTGGTCGACCCGACAGACCTGTGGGTGACGGTGCCAAAGGCGCACGTCGCCGCGGTCACCCTCACCGTGCTCGGCCCCGACGGCCCGTTGTCCGGCGCGGAGGCCGTCGAAGGGGCGTCGCTGCACTTCGCCCCCGCGGACCCGCTCGAGCCGGTGACGTCGTACACTCTGCAGCTCACCGGCGCGTGCGGGACCGTCTCGGCGTCGTTCACCACCGCCGACGACGGCGCGATCGACCCCGCGTCGCTGGTCGGGCACGGTTGGCGGTTCGACCTCGACGCCGGGAGCATGGTGCTGCCCGCCGCGCTCGGGCCGATCTTGTTGCCCTACCTGACCGACGACCTGCTGCTCTCCGCGCTCGCGTCGGGCGCCTCGACGGTCGACCTGCGGGCCGGCCGGGCCGCCGACGGCGTGCCCACCCAGGACCTGTGCGGCGAGACCGCCGACTCGGTGGGCGACCTGTCCGCGACCCCGCTGCTCGTCGTGTCGTACCCGTACCTCGACACGAACGCCGACTTCGTGCTCCGCGACGCCGTCGTCACCGCCACCGTGGTCAGCGCGGCCGCGCCGATGACCGACGCGGTGCTCGACGGTGACATCGACACGCGGGATCTGGGCGCGCTTGGGGTCGGCACCCCCGCCGAGGTGTGCGACCTGTTCGTTGCCTTCGGCGAGCGCTGCGTCGCCTGCTCGGACGGAGCGCCGTTCTGCGTCCCGGTTCGCATCGAGGATCTGCCGAACGGGCCGACCCCGGCGGCGCTCGTCGAGCGGACCGCCGCGGACATCGCGGCGGACCCCCGGTGCCCGTGACGCCGTCCGCTTGACGTTGCCCCCGCGCCGGGTCACTCTGGCGCGTCTTTGCCAATCCACTCGAGGCAGCGGTGCCCTCATCCGAGGGTGAAACGGGAAGTTCGGGCGGCGCCCCAGGCGCCGGAACCGACGCGGCCCCCGCCACTGTTCTCGCGCCACGTGCCGCGCACGAGCCACTGGGATCCGTCCTGGGAAGGCGCGCGGCCGACTTCGGTCAGGCGCGGGAAAGCCAGGAGACCGACCCTGCCTCATCCCATCGCTCCTTCGGAGGGAAGCTTGCGATGTGACGCCGCGGCATCGGCGCTCCGGTGCCTACGAACCCGCTCGCGCCCATCCGTGTCTGCACGACGCGTCGCCGTGGTCTGCCTCGCCGCCGCGGCCCCAGCGCGTGCGCAGACGGCGCCCGAGACCGTCATCGTCGAGGCCGACAACCCCGACGCGACCGCGCCGATGGCCACGTCGTCGAGCGTGACCGTCATCGAGGTCGACGAGCGGCTGCCCGCGAGCAGCGACGTCGCCTCGGTCGTCGCGAGCGCGCCCGGCACCACGGTGCAGCGGCTGGGCGGCCTCGGCGACTGGGCCGCGGTCAGCATCCGGGGGAGCACGCTGCGCCAGGTGCTCGTCGCGCTCGACGGCGTGCCGCTCAACCCCGACGGCGCCGACTCGGTCAACCTCTCCGAGCTGCCGCTGTGGGCGTTCGAGCGCGTCGAGATCTTCCGCGGCAACGCCCCCCCCGAGCTCGCGGCGTCGCCGATCGGCGGCGTCGTCAACCTGCGCACCGGCAGCGGCAAACGGGGCGTCGGCGCTGGGATCTCGTACGGCTCCTTGCGCACCGCGCGCGTGACCGCGTTCGCCAACGTGCCGGGCGCGGTTGGGCGCGTCCCTGTCGACGGGCTGCTGCTCGCCGAGGCGTTCGGGACACGCGGAGACTTCACTTACTTCGCCGATAACGGCACCGAGTACAACCTGCTCGACGACGGGTTCGCGGCCCGCCAGAACAACGACAAGCGGCAGCTCTCCGTGCACGCGCGCGCGCGGGTCGGGCCCCGCAGCCAGCGCCTGTCGCTGATGGAGGCGGTGCTCGCCCGCGACGAGGGGCTGCCCGGCCACGCCAACAACCCCGCCGCCACCGCGTCGCTGACGACGATCCGCAGCCTCACGTCGGGCTCGTTCGCGTGGGGGCGCGGCAACGCCTCCGGTGAGCTGACCGGGTGGGGCCTGCTGCGCGACGAGCGACTGGACGACCGCGCCGGGGAGCTCGGCGTGGGCGCGCAACAGACGTTCGACCGCACCACCTCGCTCGGTGCGACCACCCAGGCCCGCCTCGCGACCCCGTCCGCCTCCCCCGCCATCACCCTGTCGGCGCGCCGCGACCAATACCGCAGCACCGACGTCGCCAGCGGCGTGGCCGCGGACCCGAGCGGCCGCGTCGCGCTCACGCCGTCGGTGAGCGCCGACCTCCGCTACCGCACGCTCATCACGGTGTCCCCAGTGCTATCGGCGTTGATCCTCACCCATGACGGCGCGTTGGCAGCGTCGGCCGGGCCGCTGGTGGCGTTCACCCCCCGCGCGGGCGCGCTGGTGCGGCCCGTGCCCCAGCTCGCGCTGAAGGCGAACGTCGGCCGATACCTCCGCCCGCCCGACTTCTCGGAGCTGTTCGGGGACCGGGGGGCGATCATCGGCAACCCCGAGCTCACCCCCGAGCACGGCCTGCAGTGGGACGTCGGCGCGCGGGCCATCTCCCCCCCCGAATGGACCATTCAAGGCAGCTTCGAGCTCGGCTACTTCCAGAACGCCGTCACCGACCTGATCGTGTACGTGCAGAACAGCCAGCGCACCATGGTGCCCCTCAACCTGGAGGACGCGTGGATCGACGGCGTTGAAGGCGCGCTCTCCGTCCAGGCGTCGTGGTTCGAGTCGCTCACCAACCTCACCCGCACCCGCTCCATCAACCTGAGCCCCGAGCCCCAGTACGCCAACAACCAGCTCCCGCGGATCCCCACCTGGGACCTGTTCCAGTCCACCGCGCTGCTCGCAGGGGACGGCGCGCGTGTCGGGCACACCTTCACCTACTCCGACGGCAACACCTGGGACCGCACGAACTGGTACCACGCCGCCCCACGGGCGTACCACAGCGTGTTCGTGCGCGTGCACCCGGCCGCTCGGTGGCCGTCGGCGGAGCTCGAGGTGCTCAACCTCACCGATCGCATCACCGAGGTGGTGCCACGCAACCCCCTCGACCCCTCCGACGACGCCCTGATCGTGCAGCCGATCACCGACTTCGTCGGCTACCCCCTCCCCGGCCGCACGGTCATGCTCACCGTGCGCTGGCAGACGGAGCCCCCCAAATGACCCCTCTGCTGTTCGCCGTCGCGTGCGCGCCCAAGGTCGACGAGACCGCGCTCGTCGCGACCGGGACCCCCGGGGCGTCCGACGCCGCCGTGCTCGCCACGGTGTCCGAGGACTACTCGGTCGGCGCGCTCGCGACCGTCGACCTCGAGACCTGGGCGGTCGCCGACACCCTCACCGACATCTCCGGCGACCCCGCGGTGGTGGTGAGCGGCGGGTACGTGTTCCAGCTCGACCGGTTCGGATACGACACGGTCCGGGTGTACACCCCTGGCGCCTTCAGCGAACCCATCGCGGAGTTCGCGCTGGAGGACCTCGCCAACCCGCACGACGTCGTCGTCTGCGACGGGCTCGCCTTCCTCTCGGCGTACGGGGGCGCCGAGCTGGCGGTGCACGACCCACGGACCGGTCACCGCGAGGGAGGGGTCGACTTGTCGGCGTTCGACGACGGCGACGGGTCGCCCGAGCCGAGCCGCCTGGTGCTCGCCCCGAACGGCAAGGTCTACGCCGGCTTGCACCAGTTCGACCAGGGCAAAGGGTGGGTGGCGACTGGGGGCACGATCGTCGAGGTGGACTGCGCGACGCGCGCGGTGACCAACAGTTGGGCGGCCCCGACCCCGGACGTGTACGACAACCCAGGCGCGCCATCGAACGTGCTCGTGCACAGCGCCTCCACGGGCTTCTACCTGCTCGACACCGACTCCGGCGCGCTGTCCGACCTGCTGCTCGCCGACGCGACGATCGGCGCGTCGGTCGACGGCGTAGCGGCGTGGGGCGACGGCGCGGTGGTCACGACGTTCGACGACGCGTACGGCTACGCGGTCGGGTGCGTCGACCTGACCGCGTGGACGTACGCAGAGGCCGAGCGGAGCCCGAACTACCTCACCGGGATCGCCGCGAACGACCGGGGCGAGGTCTGGATCGGCGCGCGCACCCACTGGGCGACGCCGGGCGCTCCCAACGGCGCGCTGGTGTACGACGGCGCGTCGTGCGAAGCGCGGACCGACGCGCCGATCACGACGTTGCTCGCACCGTTCAGCGTCGCGTTCTACTGAGGCTGGCCACGCCGGCGGCCCGCGGGGTTATCGAACGGCCATGAGCACCGCCGACCTGAGCGCCCACACCGGGCCGATCTTCGTCACGCTCGCCTACGTGGGCGTGTACTACGCGTTCATGGTGAACGTGCTGCGCGTAAAGATCCGGTTGTACGCGGCCTACAAGGCGCGCGGCGAGAAGTTCGACCGCTACTTCGACCACGACCGCGAGATGCTCGCCGCCGATCGGATCCAGCTCAACACGCTCGAGCACATGGGCCCGTTCCTGGTTTTGTTGTGGTTGAACGCGGTCTTCGTTGGGCCGTACTGGGCGACCGTCGCGGGCGCGGTGTACGTCGGGTCGCGCGCGATCTACCCGCTCCTGATGGGCGGGTCGCTCGGCCGCGGGATCACGTCGCGCGTCTACGTGGCGACGTTCCTCGGCTACGCCGTCCTCACCTACCTCGCGGGCGCGCTCGTGTTCGCGCTCGTCACCGGATGACGCTTGTTGGAGGCTGCATGCGCGCCGCGCTGTTGCTGATGATCGCCTCGCTCGCCGCGCCCGCGCGCGCGTCGACGTACGCCCACGACCCGACCGCCGATCAGATCGTACGCAGCGCGCAAGAAGACAGCTTCTGGCTCGGCGCGTGGACCAAGGGCTACACCGACGCGCTGTGGGACGAGATCCGACTCAAGGACGATCCGGGCGGCTACGTGCCGATGATCACCGGGGAAGGTGACCGCGACTTCGACCACGACGTGGTCGCGGACATCGTGTTCAGCAAGATGTCGTTGCTCCCGAAGTATATGGACGGGGCGGTCGCGGTGGTGAGCCTCGGCAGCGGGCACGACGCGAAGGTCGGCGCCGACTACGTCGACACCTTCTACCTGCTCGATCTCACCGTGTTCTACGTAGCGTTCACGCAGCGTGTGTACCGGTTGCCGCAGGACGCGGCCGGCGTCACGGTGATGCCGTTCGAGCTCATCACGGAGCCGATGGTGGGGGCGGCCACCTGGTCGCGGTACCAGAGCGTCGCCAAGCAGACGATCGAGGGCGCCGACCTGCGCTCGACGATGTTCAACAGCGTGGTCACCCCCAGCGCGGTGCACGGCATGTTCGAGGTGTCGCCGGGCACCACGAAGAAGACCCGGGTCACCATGGTCACCCGCATCACGTTCGGAGACGACGCCGGGTGGATCGCCCGGATGGGCAGTCAGCTCCCGAGCGTGCTGAAGGCCGGTCTCAAGAGCGGGTTCCAAGCGTGTGTCGCGATGGCGACCGTCGAGCAGAACAAGCGCGCCGCGCAGCCGGGTTGATGGGCGTCACGCGCGGCCGGTTCAGCCGACCCACCCGAGCCCCCGGTGCTCCGGCACCCACCCCGCCCGCACGAACGCGGCCGCTTCGGGCGCCTCGCGGGCGATCTCTCCGTTGATCTTGTCGATCCGAGGCATTCGAGCGCCCAGGAGCGCGCGGGCCCCCCCCAACGCCCGCGCCGCGACCTCCAAGCGGTCCTCCCCCGCGAACGTACACACGGTCCGCGCGCCGCGCTCGGCGAACAGCACCGGCAGACCCCCGACCAGCACCACGACCGCGTGCGCCACCCGCCGCGGGCGACCGTCCCCCGCCGTCTCCGGCCACGGCAACACCGCGCCCCACGCCAACGCCGGGTCTGTCGCGGCGAGCACCACCGCGTCCTGGGGCTCCTCCCGCACCGCGCGCAGCCGGTCGACGACCCCCGGCCGCGCGAACTGCGCGCCCCCCCACCCGTCGACGAACAGCCCGCGCCGGACGTGGCCCCCCTCCTCCATCACCCGCAGCACCCGATACAGATCCGAGAACCCACCAGGAACCGACTCCGCGGCCGCCACCTCACGCACGAGCACCCCGTACCGGTCGAGCAGCGTGTTCGCGCGCTGGAGCCACCGGTTGGTGTCGACCGAGCCGGGCAGCGACCGCAGCCCCCACCGCCCCCCTTGTCCCACCGTGCGCGCGCCACGCAGCCCCCGCAGCGCGTGAAAGGTGTCGTTGGTGAGCCAGCCCGCGAACACCAGGTCCCACAACGCGCCGGTGATCTCAGCCGTCGGGACCCCTGGGAACAAGCTCATCAGCTCGAACGAGAAGCTCGCGCCGCGCAGCCGCAGGTGCGCCACCAACACGTCGTGGATCGGGCCGGTCGGCAGGTCGGCGGGGGGCGGCAACGCGTCGCTGTTGCTGCGGCGTGCCATCGCGACCCAGCCGTCGTCGGCGCCGAGCGCGCCGCACCCGCACCAGACGATCTCCCCGCTCGCGCCCAACAGATCGAGGGCGTCCGGCGCGAACCCAGCGACCCGGGCGGGCAACACTGCGTCGCACCACGCCGACCACGGCAGCATCCGGCCCTCCAGCTGCAGCAGCACCTCACGCAGGCGGTCGGGGCCGGCGCGGCGGCTGCCGACCCCGTGCCACTCCAGCAAGAACCTCGAATAGACGGCGCCGTCCACCGGCGCGACCCGCCCGCGCGCCCGCGCAAGCGACACCCGACGCAGCCGCCGCAGCACGTCCGGGTGGCAGTACTCCCTCCGGGTCCCCCCGGGTCGGATCTCGCCGTGCTCGAGCTGCCCCGAGTGCACCAGGCCGTCGAGCACCACCCGCGCGACCGCGACCGGCAGGCCCCACCGGGCGGCGGGCGCCTCCTCGACGAACGGCCCGTGCACGCGCGCGTAGCGCAGGAACAACGCTTCGAGCGGGTTGGGGGTGGCGTCCAGGTACACCGCGGGCAAGCCGCCCGGGGGGACCACCCCGAGCCCGTCCCGGTAGCGGGCGACGTCGTCGGTGGCGATCCACCGCTCCTCCCCCCCCACCCGCACGGACACTGCGCGCCGGGTTCGGGAGAGGGCGTCCAGCCACGCGGGCGCGTCCCCGTCGGCGCGCGCCGCCACCTCGGCCTCGGTGAGGTCGCCCAGCCGCCGCAGCAGATCGTGCAGGCCGTCGGCGTCACGCGCGTGACGCTCCTCGACCGTGCAGGCGAGCCACGCCTCCACCTCGGCGACCGCGTCCGGATCGAGCAGATCGCGCAGCGCGTCTTGCCCGAGCAGCTCACGCAGCAGGGCCCGATCGAGGGTCAGCGCCTGCGCCTTACGCTCGGCGAGGGGGGTGTCGACCTCGTAGAGGTACCCCGCCACCCACGCGAACACGAGCCCGCGCGCGAACGGGCTGGCGTGCCGGGTCTCGACCCGGTCGACCCGCACCGTGCGGTCGCGCACCCCCGCCATGAGCGCGCGTAAGCCGTCCAGATCGTACTGATCGTGCAGGCACTCCCGGTACGTCTCGAGCACGATCGGGAACGACGGGAACGCCTCGACGGTCGCGAGCAGCGCCTCGGCGCGCCGCCGCTGCGCCCACAGCGGGGTCCGCTTGCCGGGCCGGTGCTTGGGCATCAGCAGCGCGCGGGCGGCGTTCTCCCGGAACTTCGCGGCGAAGGACGGGGCGTGGCGCACCTCGTCGGTGACGAGCGCGTCGACCTCGTCGGGGTCGAGGAACAGCAGATCGAGCACGGGCAGGGACTCGATCTCGGCGAAGCGCACGGCGATGCCGTCGTCGCTGGCCAGACAGTGCACCTCGAACCCCGTCTCTTGCGACAGGCGCCGCTGCATCGCGAGGGCCCACGGGGCGTGCACCCGCGCCCCGTATGGGGTGAGCACACACACCCGCCAGTCTCCGATCTCGTCGCGGAAGCACTCGACGGTGATCGCGCGGTCGGTGGGGATCGTGCCCGTCGCTTCGATCTGCGCGTCGACGTGGGCGAGCAGGTTTCCCACCGCGACGGGGTCGAGGGGCGCGCGGCGGGCCACCCACGCGGGGCGGTCCTCGGGCGGCACGGTCAACAGCTCGCGTACGAACGCCCCAATCGCGCGACCGAGCTCGATCGGGCGCCCCGGGCCGTCCCCACGCCAGAACGGCAGCCGCCCCGGCTCACCGGGGGCGGGGACCACCACCACCCGATCCTGGGTGATCTGGTCGACGCGCCACGTGCTGGCGCCGAGCACGAGGCGGTCCCCTTCCCGCGTCTCGTACACCATCTCTTCGTCGAGCTCGCCGATGCGCTTGCCGGCGTCCGAGAACACCCCGAACAGCCCACGATCGGGGATGGTCCCCCCGTTCAGCGCGGCGAGCACCGCCGAGCCCTTCCGCGGCCCGAGCACGTCCGTCTCCCGATCCCACACGATCCGGGGGTGCAGCTCGGCGTGCGCGGTCGACGGGTACCGGCCCTCCAGCATGTCGAGGGTGCCCATCAGGGCGTCGCGGGGCAGCTCCCGGTACGGCCACGCCCGCCGCACGACGCGCTCGAGCTCGGCGACGGTCCACGGCTCCACCGACACCATCGCGACGATCTGCTGCGCGAGCACGTCGAGGCAGTTGCGCGGCGACGACAGCGGCTCGAGGTCGCCCGCGAGCATACGCTCGGCGACGACGGCGCTCTCGAGCACGTCGCCCTTGTGTTTGGGCAAGAACCGGCCCTTCGGGAGGCCTCCCACCTGGTGCCCGGCGCGCCCGACCCGCTGCAGCCCCCGCGCGACCGCGCCGGGGCTCGACACCTGGATCACGAGGTCGATCGAGCCCATGTCGATGCCGAGCTCGAGCGAGCTCGTAGCGACGAGGCACGCGAGCCGCCCGGACTTCAGCGCGTCTTCCACCTCGGCGCGCCGCGCGTGCGAGAGCGACCCGTGGTGGGTCTGCGCGACGTCTTCCCCAGCCGCCTCGTTGAGCTTCGCGCACAGGCGCTCGGCGAGCAGCCGGCTGTTGACGAACACCAGCGTGGTGCGGTGCGCCCGCACCAGCTCGAGGATGCGCGGGTGCAGCGCCGGCCAGATGCTGCCTTCGACCGTGCGAACGCCGTCGACCTCGACGACGGGCCGGTCCATGTCGTCGACCGGGACCTCCACGCGCAGGTCGAGGCGCGGCGCGCGCGAGGTGTCGACCACCACCACCTCGCGATCGACGCCGCCGAGGAAGCGGGCGACCGGCTCCACCGG
>CAIUDO010000309.1 GCA_903897935.1 uncultured Pseudomonadota bacterium | reverse complement strand
ACGACAAAGACGCGCCGCACGTCGAGCGCATCCCCGACGAGGCGACCGCGCGCGCGATCGCGGCGGCGGCGGCGGGGCGCCCGGCCGAGCTGCGCGACAGCGACCGCAAGACGCGCCGCGAGCCGCCCCCGCTCCTGTACGACCTGACCAGCCTGCAGCGCAGGGCCAACGTCCGGTATGGCTTCACGGCCGAGCGCACCCTCGCGCTCGCCCAGGCCCTGTACGAGACGCACAAGCTCATCACCTACCCGCGCACCGACGCGCGCTACATCACGCCCGACCAGGTGCCGCTGCTGCCCGACGTCGTGCGCGGGCTCGAGCGCGTCCCGGTGTACGCGCCGTTCGCGCAAGCGGTGCTCGCTCGCGGCATCTCCCCGGGCCGGCGGGTCGTCGACGCGTCCGAGGTCGGGGATCACCACGCGATCCTGCCGACCGGTCGCACCCCCGACGGCGCGTCGCTGGGGCCCGACGAGAAGCGGCTGTTCGATCTGGTCGCCCGGCGCCTGCTCGCGGTGTTGTCGCCGGACGCGGTGCTCGAGTCGGCGGTGTTGGTCGCGGCGGTCGACCCGGGGACGGCGCCGTTGCCCGAGGGCGTCGCCCGCCCGCTGCTGTTCCGGGCGTCCGGCCGGGTGGTGCGCGAGGTGGGCTGGCGCGCGGTCGATCCCCCCGGAAAGAGCAAAGAGCTCGAGCTCCCTGCGCTCCAGGCGGGCGCGCGCGGGGTGGTGGTGGCGGCGCGGCCGCTCGAAGGCAAGACCCGGCCACCCCCGCCCTACAACGACGCCACCCTGCTGCGCGCGATGGAGACCGCCGGCAAGGACCTGGACGAAGCAGAGCTCGCGCGCGCGATGCGCCGCAGCGGGCTCGGCACGCCGGCGACGCGGGCGTCGATCCTGGAGACGTTGGTTCGCCGGCAGTTCGTGGTGCGGGAGGAGCGGGCGCTGCGCGCCACCGAGCGCGGCGTCGCCGTCATCGAGGCGCTCGCGGTGCCGGAGCTCAAGAGCGCCGAGCTCACCGGGCGCTGGGAGGCGCGCCTGCACGACGTCGCCGACGGGAGGCTGTCGCGGGTCGCGTTCATGGCGGACATTCGGGGGTATACCCGCGAGGTCGTCGGTCGCATCGCCGGGGGGGCCGCGCCGCCGCAGCGGGCCGTCGCCGCGCCGGAGGAGGCGCCGATCGGGGTGTGCCCGCGCTGCGGCGCGCCCGTGCGCGCGAAGCGCAGCGTGTTCGTGTGCGACGGCGGCACCACGTGCGGGCTCGTCATCTTCAGGGTCGTCGCCGGGCGCCCGGTCAGCGATCGCATGGTCAAGGAGCTGCTCACCAAGGGGCACACCAAGCCTGTGAAGGGGTTCAAGAGCAAGGCCGGCAAGCCGTTCGAAGCCGCGCTGACGATCCGCGACGACGGTCGGGTCGGGCTCAGGTTCGAGCGGGACCACGACGGTGCGCCTACCGCCCCGTCGGCGTCGTCGGACCCACCTGCGGCGCCCGCCGGCGCACGTGAACCGGCCAAGCCGCGTGCGCGCGCCGCGGCCGTGGAGGCCCCCGCGCCCGTGTCGCCGGTCGGCATGCGGTGCCCGGCTTGCGGCGCCGGGCGGATCCTGGAGGGGCGGGCCGCGTGGGGCTGTGATCGGTGGCGGGACGGGTGCGCGCTGCGGCTGCCGTTCGAGCGCGCTGGTCGGCGATTGTCGGGGGCCGAAGCGGTCGCCTTGCTGCGCGTCGCTCCGACTGCGCGGTAGCGCGCCCTCGTTCGTCACGTGGTGTCACTGGGGCCGATGGACTTCCGCTGTTGGGCGTCGGCGGCGCGTGCGGCCGAGTCGCCCACGCCAGGAGGTCCCAATGAAGTTGGCCGTTGTTTCCTTGTTGTTCGGCGCGACGATGGTGTCCGACTCCTGGGAGCGGACGGTGGGGGCGGGGCGCCTCGAGGCGATGGACGCGGCCTCCCGCGCCCAAATGGCGGCGCGCGCCGACGGCGACCACGCGCGCATGGAGCGAGGGCGCGACGGCCACGCGCAGCGCGCGATGCGGGAGGCGCGCCGCGCCGACCCCCAGGTCAAGCTGGTCGCGCTCCGCTGCATCGACGCCCAGGAGCCGCTCGGCGACGAGGTCGCGCTGTCGGTCGGGGGGCGCCGGATCTACATGGGCAACGGCCTGGTCGCGGGCAGCGCCGCGTCGTTGTCCGCGCTGCAGCCGGTCGACGTCGAGGGGTTCCGGGTCGGCCTCGCCGAGCTCGACGGCGCGCTGT
>CAIUDO010000308.1 GCA_903897935.1 uncultured Pseudomonadota bacterium | reverse complement strand
GCAAACGATAATGTTGTTGCTAGCCCTTGAACAAGCGGTCAGCAGTCAGCGGTCAGCGGTCAGCCCGGTCAAAGCCATGCATCGCTCAGCGGCAGCCGACCGGGTTGTTCGCGTTCAGGTGAAGGTCGGTTGGGTTCAAGGTCTAGCTTTGTGGGGGTTTGCGGTTCATCCTCGCGTTGTTGCCTTGGGTGCATGTGTCACGTTGAACTGCGGTTGGAAGAACGGCATTTCGGCAGCCCGCCAACCAAGGCACAGGCCGCCCCCTGGTCGCATCGATCGCGCGTGTGGACGGCTCGGAAGGACTGGACTAAGTCTGGTTCATGCGCACCGTCAACATACACGAAGCGAAGACCACGCTGTCGGCGCTCCTCGTCGAGGTCGAGGAGAAGGGCGAGATCGTGGTGATCTGCCGCAACGGCAAGCCCGTCGCGGAGCTGCGCGCGGTCACCCGTCGGGGCGGTCGGCTCGCCACCCGGGCGGACACTGCGGCCATCGTCTTCCACGAGGCCCCCACCGCGCCGCTCCGGCCCGACGAGTGGGGTGATCTCGTATGATCCTGCTCGACACGTGCACCCTGCTGTGGCTCGCGCGTGGCGAGGGGCTCCCCTCTGGCGTCGCGCGAGCGATTGACGAGGCCGACGGCGCCTTCGTGAGCGCGATGTCGGCGCTCGAGATCGGGATCAAGGTCGCGAAGGGCCGGTTGGTGGTGGGCATGCCGTTGCGGGCGTGGTGGCCCGCGGTGCTCGAGCAGCACCGGCTCGCTGAGGTGCCGGTCGAAGCGGAGATCGCGTTGCGCGCGGCCGCCCTGCCACCGCTCCACGCGGATCCCGCGGATCGCGTCCTCATCGCCTCTGCGCAGCACCTGCGCGCGCGCCTCGTGACGCCGGACCCGCTGATCCGCGCCTACCCGGGGGTTGACGTCTGGTGGGGGGATCCCCCAGGTTGGTGACGCTACTGTGTGGAGCCCCAGGGAGCCGGTCGAGGGCCCACCGGAGGTGCACCGGGGCGGGGCGGCTCGCTAACAGGCGCCCTCGCGCGGCGTCGAGGTCGTCGCCGCCGCTCCAGGCCAACACGAGGCCCTACGCGGCGGCGATGCCGATCGCTGGCGCGCGCCGCGCACCATCAGGTCCGGGATCGGGTCTGCTACCGCGCCGGAGGTCGCGAGCGACGACCCAGCGAGCGTCGGCCGGTAACGGGCGTTGAGCGCGCAGCTCCAGGTGGTCGCCGCCCCATCCCACTGGGCTGAACCTCACCCGAGGCGCGTCGTCGTCGTCGGCCGGAGTTGTCACGGGGCGCGGGACGCCGGCCGCCCCCCTGCGCGCGATAGGCTTCGGTTCGAAGGAAGGTGCGTTCCCATGGCGGGCCTCCGGTTCGTGATCGCGCTCGTGGTGCTGGCGGTGGTGTTCGGCCTGGTCGAGCGGCGATGGCCGGCGTCGACGAGTCGCCGCGCTCGCTGGGGGCTCGATGTCGGGTGGTGGGTGCTCGGCCGGGTCGTGGATCCGCTGGTGAAGGCGGTCGTCGGGCTCTTGCTCGTCGGCCCGCTGGTCCTTGCGGGCTTGCCGCTGGAGCGGGAGCTGCTGTTGCAGGGCCACGGGTGGGTCGCGACCCTGCCCGCGCCGCTGCAGCTCGTGGGCGCGCTGTTCGTCGCCGACGGGTGCGCGACGCTGCTCCACCACGTGCACCACCGCTGGCGACCGATGTGGCGGGTGCACACCGTGCATCACAGCTCCACGCACCTCGACTGGCTCGCGGCGGGCCGCGTCCACCCGCTCAACGAGGTCGCGCAGCGCGCGCCCGGTGCCCTCGTGTTGTTGTTGCTCGGCTTCGACCTGACCGTGGTCGCGGCGGTTGCGCCCATCCTGACGTTGTGGGCGGTCGGCTTACACGCGAACGTCGACTGGCGCCTCGGCCCCCTGCGCTACGTCGTCGCGACCCCAGCGTTCCACCGGTGGCACCACGCGCACCCGCCGGCCGATCGCCCGCATGGGTGCAACTTCGCAGGGTTGTTCCCAGTGTTCGACCTGATCCTGGGCAGCTACTACCTCCCGCCCGAGCCCGCGACGTCGTTCGGGGTCGTCGACCTCGACGTGCCCGAGCGCCTCGGCGCTCAGCTGCTGCTCCGGTTCCCGCCGCGCGCCTGACCGCGCGACGTCGGTGTTAAGGTCGGCGCGGAGGGTGGATGTCCTACTTCGATCACGTCAAGTGCACCTCGTGCGGAGCCGCGTTCGATCCCGAGAAGATCCGCACGAAGGGCGACGCGATCGCCTGCCCGTACTGCGGGGCCAGCTTGTCGCTGCGCAGCTTGTTCGGCCTCGCCGCGCACTGGGACGAAGAGGCGCCGGAGGAGATGACGCTCGACGACCTCGTACCGGGCAAGCCGGCGGCGCCACCGGCGGCGGGGCCCGAATACGGAGGTCCGCGGCGGATCGAGGGCCCGTCGGCGGCGGACGCGCTGCGCGATCTGCGCCGCAAGCGCTGACCGCTCAGGGCTGCGCTTCCTCCGCGACACTCAGCGCCGGCTCGTCGGCGTGCACGGTGCGCGCGAGCCCCGGCGCAACTGAGGAGCAACCTCGAAGCACGGCCTTTGAACGCGTCGTCATGAACGCATAGAACGCGTTCAGGAGCGTTCATGGAGCACCTGACCATTCGTAACGTGCCGACCGAGCTCGCCGAGGCGCTCGCCGCCGAGAAGCAGCGGCGGGGAACGTCGACGAACCAGACCGTGCTCGATCTGCTCGCGCTCGCCCTCGGCGTGGGCCCCGAGCGCTTCGACAACGGGCTGGCCCGCTTCGCGGGCACCTGGACCGAGCAGGACCTCGCGGAGGTAGAGGCCCACCTCCCTGGCCGCTCGATCGACGATGAGCTCTGGCGATGACGGACATCTGCCTCGACACGTCCGCCTACAGCCACCTCCGCCGGGGGTCCCCGACGGCGGTGGAGGCGGTGCGACGGGCGCGCCGGGTCGTGGTGCCCGTGGTCGTGCTTGGGGAGCTCCGTGCAGGGTTCCTCGGCGGTACACACCGGGACCGCAACCTCGCCGAGCTGCAGGACTTCCTGGCCCATCCAGTCGTGTCGGTCGCCGATATCGACCGGCGCGTTGCCGAGGCCTTCGCGAGCCTCGTGGACGAGCTTCGGCGTATCTACGCACGCGTCCCGACGAACGACCTCTGGATCGCCGCCGTCGCGCTCGTGCACGGCCTCACGCTCGTCACGTGCGACACGGACTTCCTGCGGATCCGGCGGGTCGCGGTCACCCTGGTCGAGCGGGCCTGAGGTCGCCCTGCCGCCAGCGCCCCCCCGCGTCGAGGCCTCGTGCCCGACCTGGGACGTCCGCGGCCACGACGAGGTCGGGTGCCGAGTGTACGCCGAACGCTCGCGGCAACTGCCCGTCAGGGCTGCGCTTCCCACTCGAGCTGGCTGAGCACCTCACCGGACGTCGCGTGGATGCGCAGGCTGCGACCCGAGCTGCTCGGACCGTCCTGCGTCAGCGTGTTCGACACGCTCCACGCGACCGCTCCCTCGTCGGTGTAGAACCAGATCCCGAACGACCAGTCGGCCAACCCAGCCTCCAACCCGGCGTCTTCGGCGACGCACCGCGCGGCCTCGATCGACATGAACCCGGCGACGTCGCAGTCCGTCGCGCCGGCGGCGTTGCAGTCGAGCGACGCCGCGTCTGGGTCTCCGTCACCAAAGCCGTAGGTATCGGACGGGTAATCGAGGATGCACCGCTCGGCCGCGCTTGCGGGCGCGCCGGTGTCGGCCGTCTCGGCGGGGGCTCCACACGCGATCGCGGTGACGAGCAGCGTGGCGGGGAGCAGCGTCCGGATCACGAGGCCTCCACGGGCATTGGTTCGTGCCACTCGCCAAACGCGAGCGGCTGGTGTCGCGGTCAACCTCGGCTTGGGGGCGGCGCCTCGCGCCATTGTCCGGGGGCCAGCCCGTCGAGGTGGTAATCGCCGACCGAGACCCGAACCAGCCGGAGCGTCGGGTGGCCCACCGCGGCCGTCATGCGCCGGACCTGCCGGTTGCGACCCTCACCGAGCGCGAGCGCCAGCCACGCGGTGGGCACGTTGAGGCGAAACCGAACCGGCGGGTCACGCGGCCACAGCTCGGGCGGGTCGATGCGCACCGCCGACAGCGCGCGCGCGGGCCCGTCGTTGAGCACCACCCCCCCGACGAGCGCGTCCAGGGCGGCGTGATCGGGCTCCCGCTCCACCTGGACCCAGTACACCTTACGCTTTCCGAACCTCGGGTGCGACAGCCGCTCCTGCAGGCGCCCGTCGTCGGTGAGGACGACCAGCCCCTCGCTGTCTTGGTCGAGCCGCCCGCACGGGTACACCCCAGGGACGGGAACGAGGTCGGCGAGGGTCGGCCGCCCGCCCGGGTCGGAGAACCGCGTGAGCACGCCGTACGGCTTGTTGACGAGGATTACCCGTGCCATCGGGCTCAGCAGCCCGGCTCGGGGGCCTCGGACGTGTCGTACCAGATCTCGTCGCAGTAGATGACCCGCGTATCTGTAGCCTCGATCCCCAACAAAGCGCGAGGATGCATCACCACGGTCACGTTCGACGACTGGACGATGACGTTCGCCTTCGGGCCCGCCCACACCGTCGACCGCGACCCGCGCATCACCGCGACGGCGCCGCCCTCCAGGTAGACGTTGACCCCCTCGGACCGCACCGTGACCTCGCCGGTCCCGCACGCCCAGTAGTCGCCCGGCTCGCTCACCTCGACGGCGTCGACCACGACGACGGCCTCCGGGGGCACCACCGGCGTGCACGAGACCACCGGCTCGGTGTCGGCCGTTTCGGCGGGCTCGGGCAGCTCGAGCGGCGTCGAGCGCCACTCCGTCTCTTCGACGGGCTCCGTACAGGCGGACAAAGCGAGCAGCCACATCGACGCCTCACCGGGGTGGAAGGTCACGAAGCTCGTCGCGCAGGTAATGCAGCATCGCTGGGGCGATCAGCACGCCGGGCACGCCCATCAGCGCCTCGCCGGCGAGCAGGCCGAGCAGCGTGACCCACATCGGCGTGTCGATAGAACCCCCGACGATCCTGCTGTTCAGCACGTACTCGAGCTTGTGGACGACCACCAGGAACACGAGCCCGATCACGGCGAGCTGGACCGAGTTGATGAGGCCGGCCGCGACGATCACGGTGTTGCTGACCAGGTTCCCGAGGATCGGCACGAGGCCGCACACGAACGTGGTCAGGATGAGGAAGTTCCGGAACGGGAAGTCCATCGCGTACAAGAAGATCGCCGTGACGACGGTGTTCACGGTCGAGATCATGACCTGCGCGCCGACGACCCGCTCGAAGCTCCGCACGAACCGATGCGCGCGCTCCTCGACGGCGACGGCGATCGACTCGAACAGGTTCGTCGGCGGGCGGGTCGCGCTGCTCGGTGACAAGAACCGGAGGATCGCGATGAACACCCCCACCAGCAGGTGCGCGAACTCTCGCGTGACGATGCCGCTCGTCTTGCCGAGCTGCTGCACGTTGGCCTTCGCGGTCGTAACGACCAGATCGCGCAGCTCGCGCGCGTTCTCGACCGGGAAGTTGTAGCCCCACGTGTCGGCCAACGCCGACAGCTTGGGCAGCACGGTGTCGATGAGCTCGGGCAGCCGCGCGACGCCGACCCCCGCGAACGCGCCGAACACCCACCCGATGCTGCCGGCGAGCAACAAGAACACCGTGACCGCGGCCGCCCGGGAGATCGACCGCCGCGCGCCCGCCGCGATCAGCCCGCGCTCCGTGAGGTCGAGCGCCATGTACGACGCGAGGCCAGCGAGCAGCGCGGGCATGAGGTCCAGGAGCTCGATGACGACGAGGCCTGCGCCAAAGATCAGGTAGGACAGGGCTCGCGACGACATCAGCACTGGCTCACCCGAGGCGCGCGGCTTCCGAGGCCATCTCAGTTGCCGTCGCGTCGCCGAGGAACCTGCGCACCGCGGCGTGCATCGCATAGACCAACGGGGTCAACCCGATCGCGAGGATGAGCTTGTAGCCGTAATTCGTCATCGACACCGTCAAGAACTCGACCGTGGTGAGCTTGCCGGGCAGCCAGAACGCGATGCCCATCACGACGAAGGTGTCGACGAGCTGCGACACGCCGGTGGATCCGGTCGCGCGGAGCCAGATCATCTTGCCGCCCGTCCAGCGGCGCAGCACCCAGAACACCGCGACGTCGACGAGCTGCGACACCGCGAACGCGGTCATGCTGCCGACGATGATCCACGAGCCCTGCCCGAACACCGCGGTGAACTGCTCGTCGTTGACCGGGGAGAACGGCGCCGCGACGACCTGCATCGCGGCGAGCAGGATCAGGAACACGTACCCGATGAGCACGACCGTCGTGAGCGTGAGCCGGCGAACACCCTGGCGTCCGAAGTACTCGTTCACGACGTCGGTGGTGAGGAACACGACCGGCCACAACAACACGCCGCACGTGAGCGTGAACGGCCCGACGGTGAACAGCTTGCCCGAGATCAGCTCGGCGACGACGGCGTTCGTGACGAACATGCCGGTGAGGATGATGGCCAGCAGCGTTCGCCGATCGTTCACGGGGTCCTCGCGGGTGCGCTCTAATGGCGCTTGCCCTCCGCGGCGACCGGACGTCGCAGGCTGTCTTCCAGGACCATGTACCAGGGCGCGTCCGGGCCCGCGCGGTGCCAGAAGAGCTGCACCTCCTTGTCGATCACGTCGCCGCGCGCGAGGCTCTTGGCGACCACCCGGGTCTTGACGCGCACCCGGTCGCCGGTGGAGTCCATCTCGGCGAGCACGACCTCGTAGCTGACGATCTCGAGCAGCTCCGGCTTGACCACGAACGCGCGCTCGATCAGGTACGGGATGTCGACCGACGCGCGCGTGGCCGGGTCGTGGTAGGCCGCCGCCGCTTCGTAGTCCTTGAACTGCAGGTCCTCCCAGAACGAGACGGTGTTCGCCCGGATCTCGGCCATGTCGCCGCCGACCGGCATGCCGAGCGTCGGGATCGCGCCCCCCGACAGGTGGCTCGCCGCCAGGTAGCCGCCGACCAGCACCATCCCGATGCCCATCGCGATCAACAGCCGCCGAACGTTCACGTGCGCCTCCCGGTGAGCTTGAGCGACAGCGCCGCGACGCCGACGAGCACGCCGACCATCCCGACCTGCACCGACAGATCGCCGAGCGCGTCGAGCCACGCCGGCTCCGGCGCCGCCACGGCCTTGAACAAGCGCCAGCACCACGCGACGGGCATGAGCTCTTCGATCACGTCGACGGCGCCGCCGAACGCGCCGCGTGGGATCGCGAGCTCGGAGAACAAGAGCTGCGGGATGAGCAGCAGCGGCACCACCCCGACGGCGTGCGGCTCGGTGCGCGCCAGCGCCGACACCGCCAGGCCGAGCCCGACCCCGGCGAGCCCGGCGAGCCACAACGATCCCCACTCGATCAGCATCGGCCCCCGCAGCGCGAGGTTCCACTCGACGGTGCCCTGCAGCAGCGCGACCTGCAGCGCCGAGATGACCGCCAATACCTTGAACTTCGACAAGATGACCGCTGAGTCGCTCACCCCGAGCAGGCGCTCGCGGTCGATCACCGGCCGCTCGCGGACCACCTCGCGACACGCCGCGGTGCAGCCGAGCCACACCGCGCACAGCGCGAGCACGAAGTGCAGGGTGGCGGAGTCGCTGCCGAGGCGGCCCCACACCAGCGCGCACAAGCCGCCCAAGATGGGCGCCTGGCCGAGGATCACGAGCAGCGTCCCTGGCTCACCGAGCAACACCGCGCGGTACCGGCTCGCGAGCACCACGGACTGCTCGGACCGCGACAAGCGGGCGGGCGCGGTGGGGTGCGGCGTGGTCAACGGTGCGGACATCGGCCCTCGTACGCGGTCGTCGCGTGCATGTTGCCCACGATCACGCGCGGAGCGCGCGTCGGGTCGCGAACGCGCGCCAGCGGAAGAGTACGACGAGCGCGGGGGGGTTGAACATGAGGCGCCCGGTCAGGCCTGCCAGGCCCGGCCGAAATGCGTAGTGCACCTCGTCGATGACCTCGGTCCCATCGGCCACGGCGCGCCAGGTGTGGCGGTGCGACCACGCCGCGAGGGGGCCCTCGACCTGGACGTCCGTGAACGTGGCGGCGGCGGCGTCGACCGCTTCGTGCACCGCCACCCACCGGACCGGGAGCGGCGCCCAGGTGGTGAACACGAGGCGGGACCCGTCGGCGAGCGGCTCGCGCACCGACACCCGCATCGGCATGAGCGGCGGCGCGAGCGCCTCGAACGCGCCGGGCCCGAAGTGGAACTCCGTCACCCGGTCGACCGGGGCGCGAACGGTGAAGCGGTGGGTGAACCGACGTAACGGCGCGGTCACCGGCGGGCCTTCCAGCGCGCCCCCCACGCCTCCGGAGACGCCGCCCCGAGCTTCTCGAACAAGCCGTCGAGGTCCGCGGCGCCGAACCACGCGGCGGCCTGGGCCGCGGGCCCGTCGTAGGTGACGTAGCCGCCGACCAGGACCACGACGGAGCGGCACAAGCCGAGGCTGCGCATCGCGTGGGTGGTGACGACGACCGGCAGCCCGCCCCGCGCGACGTCGCGCAGCAGCTCCATCGTCGACGCCTCGAGCGCCGGATCGAGGCCGGACGTCGGCTCGTCGAGCGCGAGCAGGGCCGGGCGCACCAGCAGCTCCATCGCGACCCCGACCCGTCGCCGCTGACCGCCCGACAACGAGCCGATGCGCACCCGCGCCCGCTCGGACAGGCCGACCTGCTGGAGCACCTCGTTGACCCGGCGCTCCCGGGCGTCGTCGTCGGCGTCGGGCATGCGCAGCTCGGCCGCGTAGCGCAGCTCGTCGCGCACGCGCAGCGATGGGTGGAGCGCGTCTTGTTGTGGGACCCAGCCGAGCGGGCCGGCTTGTGCGACCGGCGCCCCGCCGAGCGTGACCACGCCGTCGTCGGCGGGGAGCACCCCGAGCGCGACCGCGAGCAACGTCGACTTTCCGGACCCGGACGGCCCGATCAGCGCGGTCAGCCCGCCGGACCGGATCGTCAGGTCGACGCTGGTCAGCAGGCGCGCCCGCCCACGACGTACGCTCACGCTCCGCAGCACCAGATCCGCCACCGCGCCCTCGTCATCGGTGGGGTAGCCGATCGTCGGCGGTGATGTCGTAAGGTGTCGCCCCGACGTGACAGTCGGCGCCGGTCGGAACAGGTGATTGCGCGGGAGGTGTCGATGGACCGTACGCAGCGCGCGGCGGCTCGGTTCGGACTCGGCGCCCGCCCCGCCGAGCGCGCCGGCATGGTCGACGTCGAGGGGTGGCTCGTCGGGCAGCTCCGGGAGGGCGTCGCCGATCCGCCGGTGATCGCTGCGTTGCCGACGACCGACACGCTGACCGCACGGCTGGCCCAGGCGCGCGCGGCCGCCGACGACGATCTGCGCGACGTCGCGCGGGCCATCCTCGCCGACGAGCTGAACGCCCGGGTGAACGCCGCGCTCACCACGGCGACCCCGCTGCGCGAGCGCCTCGTCTGGTTGTTCTCGAACCGGTTCACCGTCTCGTCGCGAAAGTCGGAGCCGGTGCGCGCGCTCGTCGGCGCGTTCGAGCGCGAGGCGATCCGGCCGTTCGTCACGGGTCGGTTCCGCGACATGCTGCGCGCGAGCACGCTCCACCCAGCGATGTTGCTCTACCTCGACAATGAGCGGTCGGTCGGCCCGAATTCGCGGGTCGGCGTCCGGACCGGGCGCGGGCTCAACGAGAACCTCGCGCGGGAGGTGCTCGAGCTGCACGGGCTCGGCGTCGATGGCGGGTACGACCAGAACGACGTCCGGGCGCTGGCGATGGTGTTGACCGGGTGGTCGCTCGACCGGGCCGCCGGCGGGGTGCGGTTCCGTGCGGAGGCGCATGAGCCCGGCGAGAAGATCCTGCTCGGATCCCCGATCGGCGCGGTGCCGCCCGAGCTCGAGATCGACGTCGCGCTGGGCCGGATCGCGAGCCACCCGTCGACCGCCCGCTCGGTGTGCACGATGCTGGTCCGGCACTTCGTCAGCGATGATCCCCCGCAAGACGCGGTCGACGCTCTGGTCGGCGTGTGGCGCGCGGGCGACGGCCGGATCGGCCCGTGCGTGGAGGCGCTCGTGCGCGGCCCGTGGGCCTGGGATTCGAGCGCGCAGAAGCTCCGGACCCCGTGGGAGCTCGTCGTCGCGACCGGGCGGATGCTCGAGGCCGAGCGCGCCGACCCGGACGCCGTGCTGCGGGCGGTGACCGCCCTCGGGCAGCCGGTGTGGAGCGCGCCGTCGCCGGCGGGGTGGCCCGACGAGGCGGAGGCGTGGGTCGGGCCCGAGGCGATGGCGCGCCGCGTGGACTTCGCCTGGGACGTCGGGCGCCGCCTCGGGCGCTTGTTGGACCTCGACGGCCTCGCGTCGGGCGTCGTCGGCCCGTTGTCGGCGGCCACCGCGGCCGCGCTCGACGCCGCCGAACCCGACGACGCCCTGACGTTGTTGATCGCGTCCCCCGAGATGCAGCGGAGGTGAACATGTCCGTGACCCGCAGAGCGGTGCTCGGTGGTGCGCTCTCGCTCGCCGGGCTCGGGTTCGCGCGCCTGGGCCGCGCCGGGGTCGCCGACGCGCCGCGGTTCGTGTTCGTGCTGCTGCGCGGCGCGATGGACGGCCTCGCCGCGGTCCCGGTGCCCGGCGATCCCGACTGGGGCGGCCTCGGGCGCGGGGAGGTCACCGGTCCGTCGTTGGACGGCACGTTCGCGTTGCACCCGGAGCTCGCGCCGCTCGAACCTTGGTTTCGCGACGGGGACCTCGCGATCGTGCACGCGACGTGCATGCCGTATGACCAACGCTCCCACTTCGACGGGCAAGACGTGCTCGAGAGCGGGGTCCCGGTCGCCGGCGCGCGCCGGGACGGCTGGCTCGGGCGGGCGATCGGGGTGATCGGGGCGAAGACCCCGGCGTTCGCGCTCGGCGACGAGGTGCCGCTGGTCCTGCGTGGATCGCCGCTGGTCACCTCGTACGATCCGACCCGGTCGGCGCGGGCGTCGCGCGCGATCCGATCGACGGTGGAGCAGCTCTGGGCGTCGGATCCGCTGCTCGGGGCGGCGCTGGTCGAGGCCCGTCGCACCGAGGCGCTCGTGCGGCGGGCGGTCGGTGAGCCGAGCGGGGAGCGGTCGGCGCGCGCGGTCGCCGAGGCCGCGGGGCGGCTGCTGGCGGCGGAGGAGGGCCCGGACGTCGTCGTGCTCGAGCTCGACGGCTGGGACACCCACACCGGCCAGGATCAGCGGCTCGGTCGGCAGCTCGCCGGGCTCGCGACGGGCTTGACCGCGCTCCGCGGCGGGCTCGGCGACGCGTGGCGGCGCACCGTCGTCGTCGTCGCGACCGAGTTCGGCCGCACCGCGCGGGTGAACGGCACGGCGGGCACCGATCACGGGGTCGGTGGCGCGGCGCTGGTCGCCGGGGGCGCGGTGCGCGGCGGGCGGGTGATCGCCGATTGGCCGGGGCTCGCGACCGGTCGCCTGCACGATGGCCGGGACCTTCGCGCGACGACCGACCTGCGCGCGATCCTCAAGGCTGTGGTGATCGATCACCTCGGCGTCGCGCCGCGGAGCGTCGATACCGTGGTGTTTCCCGGTAGTAGCGGCGTCTCGGCGGCGCGCGATCTGGTGCGGGCCTGAGGGCTGGAATAGGATCGGGGCCTGTTTCGGGGGTCCTGATGTCGTACCGGTCCAACCTCGCCCTCTGGGAGCGCTCGGGCGCCCTCGCCGCGCTCGTCGCGGGCGTGTTCGCGGCGGGCTGCGCCAAGGACGACACCGGCGACACCGCCCCCCCGCCGGACGGCGCGCCGACGATCGAGGCCGTCACCGTCAGCCCCGAGGCGCCTACGGTCGGCGACACGCTGAGCTGCGCGTGGTCGGGGTTCGTCGATCCGGAGGGCGGGGTCGACCTCTCGAGCGCCGCGTGGAGCGTCGGTGGCGTGGTGATCGGCGACGGCGCCACGCTGAGCTCCGGGTTCGCCAAGGGCGACTCCGTCACGTGTGAGGTCACGCCGTTCGACGGGACCACGGCGGGAGCGCCCGTCTCGTCGTCGGTCACGGTCGGCAACGCGCCCCCGACCGTCTCGGTGGCGGTGCTCGAGCCGGCCGAGCTGTTGGCGGGTCAGACGGCGTCGTGCTCGTGGGTCGGCTTCTTCGACCCCGACGGCGACGCCGACCTCTCCGAGGTCACCTGGGCGGTCAACGGGTTCGACGTCGCGACCGGGCCCACGTTCTCGGGCCCGTTCGGAGATGGCGACACGGTCTCTTGCTTCGTGACCGCGTTCGACGGCGAGGACTACGGCAGCGTCGTGTCGGCGTCGAAGGTGGTCGGGAACGGCGCGCCATCGGTCGGGGCGGTCACGGTCGCTCCAAACCCGGCGTTTGTCGGCGACACGCTCGTGTGCACCTGGGAGGACTACGCGGACCCGGACGGCGACCCGGACCTGTCGTCGGTCCAGTGGCGGCTCGGCGGCGCGATCGTCGGGTCGGGGCCGGTGTTGTCGGGTGGGTTCGCGGGCGGTGATCGGGTCGAGTGCCTGGTCACCCCGTTCGACGGCGCGGAGGCCGGCGCGGTGCGCGTCGGCTCCGTGCTGATCGAGAACACCCCTCCGTCGATCGCGTCGATCGCGCTCACGCCGGGGGCGGCCTCGGCGGCGACCACGCTGTCGTGCACCTGGTCGGGCTTCGAAGACGCCGACGGCGACCCCGACGTGTCGCGCCGCACCTGGTCGGTCGACGGGCGCGCGGTCGGGTCCGGCCAGACGTTGTCGGGCGCGTTCGGCCGCGGCGACACGGTCTCCTGCGAGGTCGTCCCCTTCGATGCGTTCGACGAGGGCGCGCCGCTCGAGGCGTCGGTCGTGATCGGCAACGCGGCGCCGGGCGTCGGCGCGGTCACGATCACGCCCGCCAACCCGGGCGTCGATGACGTGCTCACCTGCGGGTGGTCCGGGTTCGTGGACCTCGACGGCGACCCCGATCAGTCGATCACCACCTGGACGGTCAACGGGGACCTCGCCGGGAACGGGCCCACGTTGTCCGGGGTGTTCGGCGGTCGCGACGAGGTCACCTGCACCGTCGTCCCCTACGACGGCATCGACGCGGGCACCGGCGTCGTCGCGTCGGTCGTGGTCGGGAACGCGGCGCCGTCGATCACCTCGGTGTCGATCGAGCCGAACCCGGCGTACGCCGACGACCCGCTCACCTGCGTGTGGTCGGGCTACGCGGACGCCGACGGGGACCCAGACCTGACGCGGGTGAGCTGGACGGTCAACGGTGCGTCCGCGGGCGCGAGCGCGGCGTTGTTGCCGGGGAGTTACCGCGGGGGCGACACCGTGGCGTGCACGGCCACCCCGTTCGACGGGTTCGCGAGCGGCGCCCCGCTGGCGGCGAGCGTCGTCATCACGAACAGCCCGCCGTCGGTGGCTGGGGTGGCGATCACGCCGAACCAGGCGGCGGTCGGTGACGTGCTGCGGTGCGGCTACACCTTCGTCGACGCCGACGGCGACGCCGACGCGTCTACGGTCACCTGGACGGTGGGCGGCGTCGCCGCGGGCACCGGGCCGACGTTGGCGGGCGGGTTCGCCCCCGGCGACTCGGTGACGTGCCGCGTCGAGCCGTCGGACGGCGTCGAGACGGGCGCGGCGGGCACGGCGTCGATCGTCATCAACCGCGCGCCGTCGGTCGCGTCGGCGGTGGTCGGACCGGCGGGGGCCGGGGCCACCACGCCGCTCACCTGCGGGTGGACCGGCTTCTCGGACCCCGACGGCGACGCCGACCAGTCGTTCGTCTCGTGGCGCCTCGGGGGCACCGCGCTGGGCGACGGCAGCCCGCTCGCGCCGGGCGCCTACGCGCGCGGCGACGTCGTCACGTGCGACGTCACGCCGTTCGACGGGCGGAGCACGGGCGCGGTGGTGTCCGGCAGCGTCACGATCGCGAACACCGCGCCTACGATCGCGTCGGTGACGGTGTCGCCGCCCACCCCGACGGTGGGGACGCCGGTCACGTGCGCGTGGACGGGCTTCTCGGACCCCGACGGTGACGCCGACGCGTCGACGGTGGTGTGGTTCGTCGACGGGGTGGAGGTCGCCTCCGGGGCTACGCTGAGCGGGTCGGCGTTCGGCGGCGGCGACGTCATCATGTGCGAGGTCACGCCGTTCGACGGGACGTCGGAAGGCGCGCCCCGGAGCGCGTCGGTCACGGCGGGTAACGCCGCGCCGGTGCTCACTTCGGTCGCGCTGACCCCGGCGTCGCCGACGACGGACACGGTGGTCACTGCGGTCCCGTCGGCCAGCGACCCCGACGGCGACCCGTTGTCGTACACGTACGCGTGGACGGTGAACGGGGCGCCGGTGGCCGCGGCGGGGGCGTCGCTGGATGGCGCGGTGTGGTTCGCCAAGGGCAACGTGCTGCAGGTCACGGTGGTCGCGTCGGACGGTGCGTTGTCGAGCGCGCCGGTCTTGTCGTCGGCGGTCACGGTCGTGAACTCGGCGCCCGGGCAGCCTACCGTCACGATCGCCGCGGATGTGGGTGGCTTCGTGGCGGATGGCGACGACCTCGTGTGCGAGGTGCTGGCCGACGCGGTGGACGCGGACGGCGATCCCGTGTCGTACCTGTACTCGTGGTTCCTGGGCGCGGGGTTCTACCCGGACTTTGACGACACCATCGCGGCGTCGGTGACCTCGCCGGGCGACGTCTGGACGTGTACGGTCACCCCGACCGACGGCGTCGCGGCGGGCACGCCGGGGTCGACGGTGGTGGAGGTCGGCACGCCGCTCGCGGCGATGGTGCCGGACGAGCTGCCGCCGGAGGGGTCGCCGTACTTCTTCGTCGCCGAAGGGCGGGTGCCGGGCGACCTGATCCTGCCGCCCGGGGTGCGCTTCGAGGGCCTCGGCGAGCGGCTGGTGGTCGCGGGGTCGCTGGTGGGCGAGGGCGTGGTCCTGCGGG
>CAIUDO010000307.1 GCA_903897935.1 uncultured Pseudomonadota bacterium | reverse complement strand
TCACCCCCGCCTGCGGCGGGCGCGATGAATCGCGACCGCCCTCGCGGACCTTGACGGACGTGATTCACGCGGACCTCGCGCGACGACGCGCCGCCAGCGCGAGCGCTGCGAGCACGGCCGGGCCGCCCGCCAACGACGGGCTCGCACACCCGCAGCCCTTGGCGTCGACCTCGCCCGTCTCGGTGGGCGCCGGGCCGGTGTCGGCGACCGGCTCCGTCTCCGTGGGCTCGCTGTCTTCCGGCTCGGTCGTGTCGCCGCCTTCGTAGGTGAGCGACGCCGTCACCACCGCCGACGTCGTGTTGCAATTGAGCCCGAGCAACGAGATGTAGTAGGGGACCCCGCCTTCGAGGTCGAGGCTGCTCGCGTCGAGCGACATCGCCACGCTGCCCTCGGTGCTGTGCTGCTGCGCGTCGACGGTGCCGATGCCGGTCGGGATCTCGAACGGCGACCCGAGGTCGAAGATCGTCGTCTCGAACTCGATCAGCTCACCCTTGCGCACCACGAGGTCGTAGTCGACGTCCGACGTGTCGCCGATGAGCAGCACGTCGATGTCGAGCCGCTCGACCGTCGCGCCCTCCGGCGCCATCACGACGTACTGGAACGACGGGGTGAGCAGCACCCCGAACTCCCGCATGAACGAGCAGAACGAGCTGTCGAGGATGTCGGCCCCGAGCCAGAGCGTGGTGGCCTCGCCGCCCGTGCCGAGATCCACGGCGCGACCGGTGGTCGCGAGCCCCCGGTCGTGCAGGATCTGCTCGACGGCGTCGCGATCCTCTGCGGTCAGGTCACCGTCGGTGACGAGGTCGTCGGCGGCGGACAGCATGGCCGCAGAGACCTCCTCGAACGTCGGCGACGTCGAGATGGTGTTGAGCATCGACCACACGATGGTGTCGGACGCGTCGGCCCCGATCCGCGCCCGGACCTCCCACAACGCGCCGCCGAGCACCTCACCGTCCGCGTGGGCCTCGCCGTAGATGTCGTCCGGGGCGTGCTTGTCGTTCTCGAGGTCGCGCAGGGGCCCGACGCCGCCGATCGCGTTGCCCATGTTGGGGTCGTCGAACCGGGTGACGGCGAAGTAGTCCGGGATGCCCTCGGTGAGCGCGCCGGGCGCGACGTGCAGGCCGAACGCGTCGACGTTGACCGGGTAGGACATCTCCGACATCAGGTTCGCGAGGTCCTCCAGCACGCCGTGGCTGAACTCGTGCACGAGCACGTCGGGGTCGTGCGCGAAGTCGTAGAACGTTCCCTCGCCCATCGTGAGGGTGTACGTGCCGTCGAACGCGTACGCGAAGTAGGCGTTGTCGTACGCTTCTTCGTCGCCGTCGCGGTACGACACCACCACCTCGGCCCGCCCCGGGAACGTCTTGCCGAAGCGCTCGCCGTACCAGGAGGCGACGGCGTCGACGTGATAGAAGGCGTTCACCTCGGCGAACGCGTCCTCGACCTCGCTGGTGGGGTCGTACAAGAAGTCGCCGGCCCCGTCCGCGACGGCGACGTGCTCGCTCGACGCGACGGCCCCGTCGAAGGTGCGGGTGCGCACCCGCGCGCTGTCGGCGACGAGCACCGTCTCGCCGGCGCCGAGGCCGGCCAGCGGGACGTCTTCGAGGTCGGTCCCCATGTTCGCGAGGTACGCCCGCCCGTCTGCCGAGCGGCCGAGCGAGCGCACCCGCACGACCGCGCCGGTGGTGGCGTCGATCGAGCGCTCGACGTGGTCGACCTGGCTGCGCGCGACCGGGACCCGCCAGGCCAGCACCGACCGCGACCCGACGCGCTCGATCCACAACACCGGCGCGCCGGCCAACCCGCCGCCTTCGGTCGCCCGCGCCGCCGCCTGCGCCGCCGTCAGCGTGGGAGTGACCGAAAGTGTAGCTGGGACGTCGACAAACGCGCCCGACGCCCACGTGACGTAGTCCCCGTCGACCTTGACCGTGGCCGACCCGCCGGCGACGGGCACGCCGCCGAACGTCTGGCGCACGTGCACGAACGTGCGGCCGCGCCAGGTGGGCGCGCGGGTGACCTCCATCGGGCCCTGTACGCCGAGCAGCGCGCCGTGTGCGGCGAAGAACGCCGCTGCCCGATCTTCGGGCGCCCCGACGAACGGGCCGAAGCGCGCTTCGGTGACGGCGCGGGCCTCGCCCGGCCCCCCGATGAGCGTGTACCCCTCCGGGATCGGTGGGGCGGCGTACACGAGTTGGGCAGCGAGCAAGAGCAGGATCACGGCGTCTCCAGGGTCGTCGACTCGTAACCGCGACCGACCGCGCCACGCAGGGTCGGGACATGACAAACCGGGACGTGCCTTCCCTGCCGATCAGCGGTCAAGTTGCTGCATGCTTGGCGGCGCGGATGGGCCTCCGTGTACGATGCCAGACAGGTAGGGGTGCATGTACCGATCGACCTTCCTCGCGTTGGTAGTGGCGTTCCTGGCGGGGGCCTCTGGTGCGCCCGAACCGCAGGTCGGCCCGATGGATCCGTACGTCGCTGGCGCCGTCGGCACGCTGCTGTCGTACCGGCACTACTCGCGCGTCCCGCTCGACGACGCGCTCGCGACCGAGTGGCTCGGCGCCTACCTCGACGCGCTCGACCCGGGGCACATGATCTTCCTCCAAGAAGACATCGCGTGGTTCGAGGCGCGGGCGAGCACGATGGACGACGACCTGCTCTCGGTCGTGCCGCGCCTCGAGGTCGCGAACGAGGGGTACCGCTTGTTCCGCACCCGCTACGACGAGCGGGTGGTCGCGCTGCAGGCGCGCTTGAACAAGCCGATCGACCTCACCAACGACGAGACGTTCTACTGGGACCGCGCGGACGCCGAGTGGCCCCGGAGCGCCGCCGAGGCAGACGAGCTGTGGCGCCTGCAGCTCGAAGCCGAGCTCATCGAGTCCATCCTCGACGGCGCGACCCAGGACGAAGCCGTCGAGAAGGCGAAGGAGCGGTACGAGCGTCGGCTCTCGGACTGGCTCGCGCTCACCCCGACGGACAACCTCGAGATCTACCTGACCGCCCTGTCGGAGTCGTTCGACCCGCACTCCACGTACTTCGCGCCCGCGACGAACGACAACTTCGACATCGACATCTCGAACTCGGTCGAAGGCATCGGCGCGACCCTGCGCGTGGAAGGACGGTACACCCAGGTGGTCAGCCTCGTGCCGGGCGGCCCCGCCGACCGCGCCGGGCAGCTCAAGCCCGGGGACCGCATCTTGTCGGTCGCGCAGGGGCCCGAGCCGTTCGAAGACGTCGTCGAGCGGCGCCTGGACGACGTCGTCAAGCTGATCCGCGGCAAGAAGGGCACCGACGTGCGCCTGCTGGTGTGGCCGTCAGGCGCCGTGGATCCGGCCGAGCGCGTCGAGATCACGATCACCCGCGAGCGGGTCGTGCTGGAGGACTCCCACGCGAAGGGCAAGGTGGTCGAAGTGAAGGGTGCTGGCGGCGTGGTGAAGGTCGGCGTGATCGACCTGCCGAGCTTCTACGTCAAGGCGCCGGGGACCGAGGGGATGGGCGCGACCGCCGACGTCGCGGCGTTGCTCGCCGATTTCCGGGAGAAAGGGGTCGACGCGGTCGTGCTCGACATGTCGAGCAACGGCGGCGGGTCGCTCGACGAGGCGCTGGGGATCTCCGGCTTGTTCTTGCCCGGCGGGCCGGTCGTGCAGGTCCGGGACGGCGCCGGCCGCGTCCTGCCGCTGTTCGACGAAGATCCGACCGTCCAGTGGGACGGGCCGCTCGTGGTGCTGACCACGCAAGTGTCGGCGTCGGCGTCCGAGATCGTCGCGGCGGCCCTCCAGGACTACGGCCGCGCCGTGATCGTCGGCGGGGCGACCACGCACGGCAAGGGCACCGTCCAGACGGTGCTCGACCTCGAGCCCGTCGTCGCCAAGGTGTTCCGGGTGCGCGCGAAGGAGCCGCTCGGCGCGCTCAAGGTGACGATCCAGAAGTTCTACCGGGCGTCGGGTGGCTCGACGCAGCTCGAAGGCGTCGTCCCCGACGTGATCCTGCCCTCCCCGTGGGACGGCTTCGACTGGATCACCGAGGGCTCGCTCGACGACCCGTTGCCGTGGGACGAGATCGCGCCCGCCCGGTACACGCCGGTCGGGGACCTGCGGCCGCTGTTGCCGGAGATCCGCGAGCGGTCGGCCGCCCGGGTCGCGGCCGATCCGATGTTCCAGCGTATGGAGCGCGCGCGTGAGCTGCGCGAGGAGTACGACCGTGACGTGATCGTGCTCGATCTGGAGAGCCGGCGGGCCGAGAAGGCGCAGCTCGAAGAGGAGCTGCCGAGCCTGCCGGAAGACGCAGACGCGAACCCGCTGCTCGACGAGGCGCTCCAGATCGCCGCGGACCTCGTCGGCCGCTGATCCCGGCGGTCAGAACGCTGGGATCGGCACGTCGGTGCCGAACTGCACCCGAGACCCCTTGCCCTGGTAGTCCTTCGGGTCGACCGGGCGTTGGTCCGGGTCGTCGGTGACTTCGAGGATTTGCAGCGCCTGCGTGGCCAGATCCGAGGGGATGTCACGCGTCTTGTCGGCCACGAGCGCGTAGATGGCGGACCGCTGGGCAGCCGTCGAGCCCGAGAGGCCTGGGATCTGCGAGAACGTGCTCTGGAAGTTGTTCCAGCTGTTCGTGCCGGGCGCGCCGCTGAACAGGTTCGAGCGGATGCGCGTGCCGAGGTCGGAGGGCACGAATTTGGTCGCCATCGCGCCGAGGATGGCGCCCGCGGCGCCCGCGGTGAACCACTCGCCCCAGTTCCAGCCTTCACCAAGGATGACGACGTCCATCACCTGGTCGAGCGTCGCGCCCGTGAACGACACGCCCGCGCCGGCCGCGACCTTGACCGAGGTGGAGGCTCCGCTGAGCATCGGGCCCATCCAGCCGCCGAGGCCGCCGAGCGCCGCGCCGGTCAGGCCGGCTGCGAGGTAGGTCTTCCAGGAGCTGAACTGGTTCGACCACGTGAGCAGGCTCATCGTGGCGTCGGACGCGAACGTGCTCGCGAGCCCGGCGACCGCGCCCGCGACGATGCCCGCCACGATCGCGCCCGTTCCGAGCGTCACCACGCAGAACGCGGTGACCGCGATGACGACGACGATCGCGACCACGATCGACACCACCGCGGCGAGGGCCTTCTTCCACCACGGCTGGATCTTCGACGCCGCGTTCTCGGCTTCAGTGGTGATGTCCGCGTTGATCGGGCCCATCGCCTCCGTCAGCGCGTCGCCGACGCTGGTGGCGACCTGGTCGAGCTCGGTGCCGATCGCGGCTTGTTGCTCGGTGAGCTGGGTCTGCGTGCTGTCGACCGTCGACGCGGCCGCGGCGACGGAGTCGGTGACGAGGGTGCCGAGCTGGGTGTCGACGTCGGTGAGCATCGTGTCGAGGCCGGTGCCGAACGCCGTGGCGCCTTCGGCGAGCCCCTGGCCGAGCTGAGCGGCCATCTCGGTGGCCTGGGTGACGGCGGCCGTGGCGGCCTCGCCCAGCCCGGACACCGCCTGGTTGAGCTGGTCGTCGAGCGCGGCGAGGCCCTGCTGGGCGGCGTCGCCGAGGCTCTGCTGCTGGACCTGCGCCGCAGCGTCGAGCTCGGAGCCGAGCTGCTGGCACATCGCTTGGACGTCGGCCGAGTGCGGGAGCTCCCCGTTGGCGAACTGCGCGGCGATGTCGGCCTTGGCGTCGCTGTAGGTGGCGAGGCCGAGCGAGGCCGTCTCGCGCAGCTCACCCTTCAGCGCCTCGCCGGCTGCGCGCAGGCCCCCTTCGAATTCGGTGGCGCTGCCGCGAAGATCCTCGATGCTGGCTTGCTCTTGCTCGTCGAGCTGCTGCATGGACGACTCACGGGTCTGCTCCATGGCCTCGACGGCGGCCTCGCGCTGCTGCTCGACCTGCTCACGCGCGGCGGCGGCGGCGTCCGTGACGGCGGTCTCGGCGTCGGCGCGGGCGGTCTCGAGCTGGGTGCGCACCGGGTCGACGAGCTGCGTGACGATCGACGGGATGTTGCCGCTGCCTTGGGCGACCTCGTTGGCGATCTCGTTGGCCTTGTCGCGCAGCCCGGTGGCGTAGTCGGCCGCGACGCGCTTGGCCGCGTCCCCGCGGGCGCGGTTGCGCTCGCCGTCGATGCCGTCGCCGCCCGCGCCGTAGTAGGTGGCGGCGCGGCTGTCGCCGATCGCGATCGCGTCGGCCGCCTTGGCGTCGCCGACGTCGCGGATCGCCTGCACCTTGGCGTCGAACGCGGCGGCGAACGACGTGACGGCGCCGTCGGCGATGCCGGTCAGCCGGGTGCCTTCGCCCTCGAAGCCCGTCGCGACCGCGGTGAGCTGGGTGGACTCCATCGCGTCGACGCGCGACAACCCGGCGGACGCGGTGGACTCGATGGTGCCGAGCGCGCTGGCCGCGGCGCCTTCGAGCTGCGCGCGGGCGGTGGTGAACCCGGTGCGGATCGTGTTGGCCTGCGCTTCGAACGCCGCCCACAACGACGCGACGCGCTGCTCGATCGCGGCGTCGACGTTGCCGCACAAGGCGTCGGCGCGGGCGTCGAGGGCGGTCTGGTGGCCGCCGATGCGCGCGTCGAGGTTGCCGAGGGCGGTGGTGGCGATCTCGGCGTGCTGCTCGGGCAGCATGCCGGTGCGCGCGCCGTACAGCTCGCCGATGAACGGATCCGACGCGACCGGGCGCGGCGCCGGGGGACCGACCGGGCGCGGCGCGCCGGTGGGGGGCGCGCCGGGGGGCGCTCCGGGCGGCCCGACCGGTTCGGCGTCGGGCGTGGCCTCCTCGATCTCGGCGGCGACCTCCTCGCCGACCTCCTCTTCTTCTTCACTGGCCTCGATCGCGCCTTCTTCGGCGACCTCGGGCTCGGCGCCTTCTTCTACCGCGGCGTCTTCTTCTGCTTCGCCGACCGCCGCCGCTTCTTCTTCTTCGCTGCCTACGACCTCGGTCTCCGACGTGAACTCGAGCACCGGGGCGTCGCCTTCGGTGCCGGGCGGCGGGATGGTGTCCGAGGCGTACGGGTCGAGTCCGGTGGTGCCTCCGACCTCGTAGCTGGCGCCTTCCTCCTCGACGCCCATCGCGGGAGCTTCGAGGGTGGACGGCGCCATTTCCGGCGCGACGGCCGGGCGACGGCTGAGTGCGGGCATCGGGGTTCCTTTCGCTGAGGAGGGCGATTGGGTTTCGGGTCATCATACACCACGCGCGTGGGATCTGCGCGCGGGCGCCCATGCCCCGCCCGTAGCGGTAGGGTACGTCGGCGCTCCAGGGGGCGGCATGGCGATCGAGCGGCGGCGGATCTTGGTGCGCGGGATGACGCCGCAGCAGGTCACCGAGCGCGTCCAGGCGTTCGACAAGCTCTATCCCGACGAGGGGGGGGCGTTCCCCGTCGCCGTATCGGTCGCCCTGGACGACTGGTTGTCGGTCGAGGTGCCGCTCGATCTCCCGCTCGCGGAGTTCCTCAACCTCGCCAAGTGGATGGAGGGCGACGCCGTGACCGCGTCCGCAGGGGACGTGGTCGTGCTGTCGCACGGTGACGGGCCGGACGCGTTCTGGCTGGTGCCGCAGCCGCCGCCCGGCCCGGACTGGTTCCTCACCGGATCCGCAGCGGCGGGCACCCCGTTTCAATGGGACTGTGTCGGACGGCGCACCGTCGACGATCCGCGCCTGCAGCGCGCGCCGATGGGGGCCCGGCTCGCGCTGATGACCCGTCGGGTGCCGGCCGGCCTGCACGCCCCCGACGCCACGTTACCCCAGCACGCCGTGGTGACGTTGCACCTCGCGACCCCGCGGGTCGAGTCGCTCGAGCTGCCCGAGCCCGGGCGCTTGGCCGACACCTTCGCCCGGTCGCCCACGCCGGGCGACGAGGGCGGCGGCCTCGGTCAGGTGCTCGACTTCGTCGCCAAGCTGTTCCGTCGCGGCTGACCCGTCACGCGCTGTGGGCGTCGAGCAGCGCGCGGCACGACGCGATCGCCTCGACCATGTCGGGGTCGGGGGGCTCGCCGAGGGCCTCGAACTCGGCGAGCAGCGCGCGCGCGCGGTCGGGCTCCCCGAGCGCGGCGCAGGCCTCTGCCTCGTGCACCGTGACCCGCGCGAGGTCGAGGCGCGCCCGCTGGCTCGGACCCTCTGCCGCCCGCGCGCCGGTGGGCAGCCCCCACGCGAGCAGGAGCAAGCGCCGCGCTTCGTCTACGGCGGTCGCCGCTTCCGCGCTGCGTTGGTGGGCGAGCGCGCGCGCGAGCGCAGTGAGGGCGTAGGCGAGGTCCCGCAGCGCCGCGGCGCGCGGCCGCTCCCACGTCGTCGTGTGGGTGCTGTCCGTCACCGACGCGCGGAACCACCGCACGACCTCGGTGTGCGCCCGGATCGCGCGGGCGGTGTCGCCGACGGCGAGGCGCGCGCGCCCGAGGTTCTCGAGCGCGATCGCCAGGTCGCGCGCCGCTTGTGGCCGATCCCGCGCGATGGCCTCGAGCAGCGCGTTGCTGGGGAGCAGCCCGCGCGCGATCGCGACCTCTTCTTCGTGCACCGCAGGGGCGCGCTCGGGCTCAAACACGCGCAGGGCGTGGCCGAACCGACGCAGCGCGATGCCGAGGTCACGAAGCGGCCCAGGTTGCCCGGTGCGCGCCAAGCGTCGCCAGAGCGGCTGGCTCTCCGCGAACAGGTCCAGCGCGGACGGGTCTCCGGCGACGGTGAGGGTGTGGGCCCACCCATCCAGCGCCAGAGCGTAGGAACGGACGAGCTCGGGCAGGTCCCAGCTGATGCCGTTCCAGCCGCCCCCCACCGCCTCGCGGCCCACCGCGACGGCGACTTGATGGCACGCCACCGCCTCGTTGATCTGGCCGAGCTTCTGCAAGCACCATCCCTCCAGGGTCTTGCAGCGGATCCGCAGGAGCGGCTGCGCGTTCGCGCGGATTCGGCGGGCGAGGGCGAGCGCCTCGGCCGGGCGCCCCTCGATCGAGGTCGCGATGCTCGCCATCTCGAGCATGCGATCGCGTGTCTCCTCGGGCACGTTCGTGTACGAGAGCGCGGTCATCATCGTGTGCACCGCTTGCGCGGGGCGACGGGCCGCGGTGAGCGCGCTGGCGAGCTGGATCGAGGCTTGGGCGCGCGCGCTCGCGCCGACGTGCCGGGTCGCGACGAGCCGGGCGCGGCTCGCGAGCACCCACAGGTCCGGCGTCGGCGCCACCCAAAGGGCGTTCTCTGGCGGCATACACTCGAGCGCCTCCTCGACCGCGGTGGCGAGGGAGTCGCCGCCCGCGACGCGGCGCTCGATGCCGCGAATCAGCGCGAAGCGCTGCGCGTTCGTCGTTGGTGACGTCGTCAGGGCCTGACAGTGCGCCGCGAGGCGCGCGCGGACCCACTGCCGGGCCTCAGTCCAGCCGCTCGGGAGCTGCTCCGACGTCAGCCAGCGTGCGAGCGGCTCGTGCGCGATCCCCACCACGAAGCCGCGGGAATCACCCTGGATGATCGACGCTTCTTCGCCGGCGGCTTCGATGGCTTGCTCGGACAGCATGTCCCGGACGTCGTTGAGGACCGCGGGCAACCAGTCCGCCCACGCCTCCGGCTGGCCCTCGGGCGCTGCGATCAACTGCGCGAGCGTGGCCTCGCTGACGCTGCCGCCCGTCTCGGCGAGCGCGATCAGGGCGACGCGGAGGCACTGGACGTACCCGCCGTGGTGCCCGACCCGCTGCTCCAGCCATGACGTGTAGGCCTCGTAGTACTTGGCGGGGTCGGTGTCGGGCATCACGCCCGCGTGCCCGAGGCCGACGGCGTAGTGGTGGACCCACGCGAACCGGCCCCGCGAGAGCGCCAGGATCTGGCGGTGGTGCTCCTTGAGCGCTGGGTACACCCGCTTGAGGTATCGGCCGAGGGTCGCCAGCCCGGACCCGTTGTAGAACGCGTCGACGTCGATCGCGCGCGCGCGGGGCTCGATCGGCGCGGCGCCGCGCGTCGTGGCGATCCCCCCTACGTTGTCGACGCGGACCCACGCCGCGGCCATGGCTCGGTCCGTGCAGCGGTCGATGCCGTCGAACGCGATCACGATCTTCGCGCTCGGGTTCTGCGCGACCAGGGCCGCCCACCACGCGCGCGCGGCCCGTGGGTTCACCGGGAGGGCGGACGCGATCCCGGGCCCGGTGGGCATGTGCAGGTCGGAGTCGCGCAGGGCGCGCGCGAGCTCGCCGCGGATGTCCTCGGGGGTGAGGTCGCCCGTGCCGGCGGGGGCTACCCGAAGCACGACGTACCCTTCATCGGCCAGCTGGTTGCAGATCCAGCTCAAGCACACGGTCTTGCCGGACCCTGCGTGCCCGCGCAGCCACACCCGCGCGCCTCCCCGGATCGCCTCCACCGCGTCGTCGACGAGGCCGTCGGGCCGGATCGTGTTGGCGATGTCGGGCGTTTGGTGGGTCTGGTCCCCGGATCGCGGCGCCGTGTGGCGCAGCAGGGTGTCGAGGGCCGGCCAGGAGTCCAACGTGGTCGTGCGGTTCGACCCGAGGTCCCGCAGCAACAGACCGCTCGGGAGCACCCGCTCCAGGACCCAGAAGCCGCACGACGGGTCGGCCCAGACGATCGGCTCCGGGCGGGGGGTCCACCGAGCGGGACGGGCCGCGCCGTTGTCGAAGCGTGGCCAGCCGTGGCTGTCGCCCCAGCGCGCCGCCTCGGCGAGCCAGGGAGCGAGCGCGGTCATGAGCTCGACGATCCGCGCGAGCGGCCGCTCGAGGGCCGGGCCGGCCTCGTCGTGGGCGGGGCAGGTCCCGTGCGCCAGGTCGTTTCGCCACTGCTTGAGCGCGTACAGGTGGCGCCACTGTGTCCGCGTCATGGGGGGCAGCGGGGCGCCGCCGCACTCCCACAGCGGCTGGTGGAGCCGCGAGGACGCGGTGTGCGCCGCCACGCCGAACGAGAAGCTGTGGGTGCGGATCGTCGTGAGCAAGCTCGTCGCCGCGTGTTGCAGCTCGTTGGCGGGCCGACCCGGCATCCCGGCGACGACGAGCCAGGCCCGGTGGATCAACATCATCCAGAGCAGTCGGACGAGCGCCTCGACGGTGTCACGCGCGTACAAGGTCGCGGCGAGGAACTGGCCGCGCGACCGAAACGTGACGAGGGAGCGAAGCGGGGCGCCGACCATGCGCGGCCACGCCAGGCTCTGCTGGACGAGCGCGCGCAGCAGCTCGTCGACCGGCGCGTGGGTTGCGATC
>CAIUDO010000306.1 GCA_903897935.1 uncultured Pseudomonadota bacterium | reverse complement strand
TCGAGGTCGCCGTCGCCGTCGAGATCGGCGAGCGCCACCGAGCTCGGGTGGCCCTCACCCAGCACCGGGAGGATCGACTGGTTGATGAGCCCAGAGCGCTCGAGCGGGCCGCCGTCCCACACCCGCGCGTCGACGAGGTCGACGAACCACAACAAGCCGGTCGCGCCGACCGGGATCTCGTTGGTGCCGACGACGGCGTCGAGGTGGCCGTCGGCGTCGACGTCGCCGAGGGACGGCGACGCGATGATGCGGGCCCCGAGCTCGTCGCAGCGGTCGCACAGCGCGATCGGGAAGCCGTCCCGGAGCGCGCCGGCGCCCGTCCACGCGTACAGCCGCTGGTCGGACGCTGCGGCGACGATCTCGAGCGCGCCGTCGCCGTCGACGTCGCCGAGGGACGGAGCGCCCATGACGCCGTCGTCCCACGCGCGATCCGGGAGCTGAAGCTCCTCGGGCGTGCGGCCGACGATCGACACCGGGAAGCCGTCGACCAGCGCGCCGTCGTTGTGCCAGGCGAACACCCGGCCCCGGAGCGTCGCGACGACCACCTCGGGGGTGCCGTCGCCGTCGATGTCTCCGACGGCCGGCGACGCGATGATCCCGTCACCAGCGGCGCCGTCGAGCGCGCCCGACGCGTACGCCTGCGCGCCCGCGTACGGCGACAAGCGCGGGCTCGCCGACGTCTTCACCGGGAACCCCGGCGCCTCCGTGGCGTCGCCGCGGTACGCGTGCACCGAGCCGTCGCTCGCGGCGACGATCGCCTCGAGCACGCCGTCCCCGTCGAGGTCGGCGAGCACCACGCTCGCTTCGGTCGAGCTCGGGAGCGTGATCGGGAAGCCGGGCAGCAGGTCAGGGTCGTCGTGCACCCACACGCCGCGCCGCACCTCGACCGCGCGCCCCTGGCTGTCCTCGACCGTGAGGCGGAAGGTCGCGAGCGGCTCGTGCGCGCGCGCGTAGCGGTCCATGACCGTCTCGCCGTCGAGCGGCGCGAACGTGCGCCCGCCCAGGCCGAACGCGTCCGGCGACACCTCGGCGAGCAGCCCGTCGACCTCACCCGCGCCCGTAGTAACGGTCGCCCATTCCCTAGGATCGACGCCCATGCCGACGTCGAGGGTCCACGACGCTACCTCGTCGTGGGGGGCGCGCACCTCACCTTCGACGCGGATCGTGCCGGACGTCCACGCGAACCACTCGGGGCTGGTGAAGCGCGCGAACGGCGGGATGTCGCCGGCGCGCACGGCCTCGACCGCCGCGCCGAGGTCCACCCGACCGTACCCGTAGTACCCGTCCCAGCCGAGGTCCGACGGGTAGGTGTCGGCCTGCTCGCTCTCGTCGGGCGGCAGGTCGATGTCGATCGCGGTCCCGGTGAGCAGGCCGCGCACCTCGATCGCCTCGAGGTCCACGCCGACGTCGAGCCCAGCCGCGATGACCAGCGCCGCCGCGCCGGTGATGCGCCCCGTGGCGCCCGTGCCGCACTCGCCCGGCGCGACGAGATCCAGGCGCGGCGAGTAGTTGTTGCAATTGTGGAAGTTCAAGAAGCTGTATACGTCGTCCGACGTCTCGTTCTGGCCCTCCGAGCGCACCGAGTGCACGTACAGGATCGGGTCGACGACGCCGGGCAGGTTGCGGTGGTAGCTGTTCTCGTCGCCCGGGTTGGCGACCAGCACGACCCCGTGCGCGTCGGCGTACGCGACGGCTTGGTGCACGCTCTCGGGCAGCGTGAGCCCGCCGATCGCCATGCCGATGGCGCGCGCGCCGCGGTCGGTCGCGTACGCGATCGCCATCGCGATCCGGTCGCCGTCGGTGATGAAGCCATCGCCGATGCGGATCGGGAGGATCGAGCAGCCGGGGCACGTACCGATCGACCCGCCGTTCCCACCTTCGGCCGCGGCGTTTCGCATGACGCCCGAGCCGTGGTAGGCGCTGCCGCCCGGGACCGCGTACGGGTCGTTGTCCCAGGCGAAGAAGTCCCACCCCGCGATGTCGTCGACGTAGCCGTTGCCGTCGTCGTCGACGCCGTCCGAGAACGTCGCGATGAGGTCGCCGGGGTCGAGCCAGCCGTCGCCCGCGTCGACCCCCGCGGTCCAGTCGACCCGCGCGTCCGATGCGTAGTCCGCGATGTTGACGAGACCATTACCGTCGACGTCGTGCCCTGGGGCCGTCGTGCCGTCGGCGAGCTGCGGCACGGGCAGCTCGTCGACGTTCAGGAGCACCTTGTTGATGAGTTCGCCTTCATCCCACTCGATCCCGGAGTCCATGACCGCGACGGGCACGTCCCACCGGCCGGTCGTGGACCGGAACGCGACGTCGGCGCGCAACCCCGACCCGATGGCGATCTCCTCGGGGCGCACCGAATCCAGCGCCGGGTCGGGGATCCAGGAGATGAGGTCCCAGTCGTCGGGCACGTCGGGATGGCAGAGATCCTGGCGTTCCTCCGTACAATCAGGGGCTGGCGCCAGCGGCACCGTGCCGAAGGCTGGCCCCTGCAGCAGGGCGATCCAGGTAGACATCCGTTCCTCCGCGCGCGCGACCGACCCATCTACCACGGCCTGATAGACTCCGAGCCAGGGAGGTCGTCGTGCAGAAGCTGCAGGTTCGCCACACCTTTGCGTGCTCGCCCGCCGAGTACTGGGCGCTGGTGTGGGACGACGCGTTCGACAGGTCGGTGAACGAGGCCGCCGAGGTCACGAAGGATGTGCTGGAAGACCGCGTCGAAGGCGGCGAACGCGTCGTGGTGTCGAAGACGATCCCGAAGCGCACCCTGCCGGCGGCGGTCGCGGCGGTCGTCGGCACCGACCGAATCACGTACCTCCAGACGACCCGGTACGACGCGAAGGCGGGCCGGATGACCTGGGAGGTCGTCCCCAGCGTGTTCTCCGACAAGATCAGCGCGAAAGGCTTCATGGAGGTCGTGGCGCACCCGACCGGCTGCGAGCGCGTCGTCGACGGGACGATCGAGGTCCGCGTGATGATGGTCGGGAGCCGCATCGAGCGAGCGATCGTCGAAGACGTCGAGCGCTCGTACCAAAAGGCCGCGGAAGCGGCGCGACGGTGGCTCGCGGGCCCCGGCTGATCTCAGCGCGCGCAGGCGCCTTCGTCTTGCCATGCGAGCACGGTGCCCGCGCCCTCGTCGGTCCAGCCATAGTAACGGGCCAACCAATACAGCTCGATCAGGTCGAGCCCGGGCGACTGCACCCCGCCGTCGACGTCGAAGGTGTCGCCGACCTGGAACGGGCTGCGCTGCCACAGATCGTCGGCGTACGACCGAAGCTCGACCGGAAGCGCGCTGGCGGCGATCGCGGTCGTGCACGTGCCGTCCGCCATCACGCACTCCGAGTCGAGCCCACGGCACGTCGACGAGATCAGCGTGGCCCCGAGCGAGATCCCGTAGATCTCGAGGGGCTGCTCGCACGCCGCCCGCTCCTCCTCGGTGGGGCAGATCGCGAGGTTGCCCGCCGGCAGCTCCGCCTCCACCTGGGCGAACGGCCGCGTGTACGACCGCCGCGGATCGAGGGGGACGCCGCCGTTGCCGCCGAGCCCGGCGAGCGCTTCCAGCGCGATCGCCACCGCCCCGGCGCGGTCCGGGACCACCTCGGCCGGTACCTCGCCGACCATCATCATGGCGAGCTTCGCGTTCGCGGTGCCGAGCGCCTGGCGCGTCCACAGCTCCTCGACCATCGCCTGCGCCATCTCGTCGCGCAGCGGCCCGTCCTCGAGGAGCGCGAGCAGATCCCACAGGGGCAACGCCGCGATGTGCTCCCCGTAGAACTGACGACACCACTGCGGAGGGGTGAGCGCGCCGAGCGTCTGCGCGACCGGGGCGGCGCCGAACTCCTCGATCAACACGTCGCTGGCGAATCGATCGTAGATCGGGTCCCCCGTCAGGTGCATGGCGGCGGCGGCGAGGTGCAGCAGGTGCACCGCGTCGGCGCCCCGCACGTTGGGCGCGTAGAAGTGGTCGATGCTGGTCGGCCGGGCCTGTGACGGGTCGAGATCCGCGACCAACGAGAACAAATCGACGACGAACTCCTTCGAAGCGGCGTCGATGACCGCCGACGGTCGCACCGCGGGCGCGGCCGGGCAACCCTCTTCGAACGGCGCCGACGACGACGGGTTGTACTGACGCATCACGTACAGAACGAGGCGGTCCTGCTCGAGCGGATCGAGGTCGCCGGCCTCGAGGTCGAGGCCGAGGGGGCCCTGAAGCACCGCCGCCAACGCGTCGCGGGCGGCTTCGTTCTGGTCGAGGTTGACGATGTCGAGGCGCTCGAGCCGGTTCAGCGTGCACGCGATCTGCTCGGCGGCGCGCGCGGTGACGGCGGGGTCGTCGAGCAGCGCGACCGCGGCCGGCAACGACGACAACACGCCCGAGTACTGGTCGATGGACGGGTTGCCGTACCACATCGGGGTCCCCGTGCGCGGCACACCATCAAGATCGACGAACGCGCCGTACCCTGCGGGTAGCCCCGGCGGCGCGGTGACGATCTCGTTGTCCAAGAAGTCTGGCGTACCGTTGCGGATCACATGGTCCGGCGTGGTCATGGTGCCGTCGACCAGCAGGTAATGATACCGCGCGAGATAACCGGGAAAACCAGTCACTTCGAACAACGTGAGCACGGCTTCGGTGCGCGCCCGCAGCAGCTCGCGATCCGCCTCGGTCCCGGTGGTGGCGTAGCGCAGCGCGCCCGACAACAGAGCAACACCGGTCCAGATCGCGGCGTCTCCTTTGCCGGTGTACTGCTGGAACCGCTGCGGGTCGCCCCAGGTGTACTCGGGCAGGCCCGGCGCGGTCTCGCGGTTGAACTGGCGCTCCATGACCTGGCCGTCGGGCTGGTGGAACATCTCCAACCAGCGCTCGTACCACAGCGCGCGCTCCCAGGCGCCGGTCGGGGCGACGAAGGCGCCCGTGTCGACGTCGTAGGCGGCGCATCGCTGAGCGCGCCCCCCTTCGCAGCGGGTGTCTTGCCACAGCGCGCAGCTCTGCACGCTCGATCCGGCGAGCGGATCGTCCACCCCGGTCAGGGGATCGTGCGTGATCAGCACCTGGACATCGTCCGGCGCTGGCTCGGGCGGGTCCGTCGGATCCACGGGTGGGGGCAGCACGCCGACCCCGACACCGCCCGCGCCGTGGCTGTCGGGGTCACCGCTTCCAGACGTCAACGCGGAGCAGCGCACGCCGCCTCCGCCGACCCCTACGTCGCACGGCGCGCAGCCCAACGTGACCGCGAGCGAGACCAGACCGAGCATGCGAAGCCACCCACGCCTATCGTGCACCATGCGGGCGCCGCGTGCACGGTGGCGTCGGTGCGATCGGCTACCTTGCGGCGCGAGACGCCGCGTCACGCGCGCGGATCACGCGGCGGACCCGCGACGCCCCGTGGCAAGGGCGCGCGCGCGGTTACGACGCGGCAGCAAGGGGCCCAACCGTGATCCTCACGATGTGTGTTTCGCTCGCCGCCGCGGGGCCGGCGCCGACCCTGGCGGCCCTCGCCGAGGCGGACGGGGTGGTGGTCACCGGGCCGACGGGCGCGGCGGTCATCGCCGGGAGCCCCGAGCTGGCGTCGTTGCCGTTCCCGAGCGGGTCGGCGGTGTACCTGGTCACCGCCGACGGCGTGCACGCGACCTGGACCCCGGACGCGTTCGCGGCGGCGTGGGGGCCCGGCGCGATGGCCGATCTCGCCGTGGCGTGGTCGGTGGCGCACGGCGCCCGCCCCGACAAAAAGGAGCTCGCGTCGCGGGTCACCGCCGCGTGCGCGGGTCTCGCCACCAACCCGGGCAGCGCCGCGGCCGGCTTACGCACCTGGCGCGCGCGCGGCGGCCGCGGC
>CAIUDO010000305.1 GCA_903897935.1 uncultured Pseudomonadota bacterium | reverse complement strand
TTCAGCCGTAGTACAGCTTGTGCCACACGGCGTACCCGACGGCGAGCAACCCGGTACAGACGAACATCAGCGCGAGGGTCACCGCGGCGGTCGTGAGCACGTACATCAGGCACGACTGCTTCTTCTTCGGCTGACCGTCCGGCCCGTACTCGACGTCCGGATCCTGCGACACCCGCGACGCGATCTCGGACGTGCCCGCTTGGGCGCGCACCAGCGCGCCGCGCACCCGGCCCGGCTCGAGGTCGAGCTTCACCGCCCACTGCGCGAACGCGCGCCCACGGTGCTGCCCGGTGCGGGTCAGCGTGTTCGACAACAGATCGAGCCGGTTCGCGTCGCCATCGTCGAGGCCGATGCCGAGCACCCCCGGCTCCGCGAAGCACACCCCGCCGACCTGCCGCGCGCGGAACATCACCGCGCCGAGCCGCTCCCCGCCCTTGAGCTCCGAGACGACGACCGCGCGATCGTCGAGCGACCACGCCGCCAACATGCCATCCGGGGAGACCGCGAGCGCGGTCACCCGCCCCGTCAGCGGGGTGGCGCCGAGGATCGACCGGCCGTCCGGCGCGACCTTGTGCAGCGCCGGCCCAGCAGCAACAAGCCAAAACCCAAGGTTGCACCAGGCGATAGCGTCCAGCTCGGCGCCCAGCTCGACCGTGCCCCACGCCACACCCGACGCCGTATCGACAGCGTAGAACGCCCCGGTTCGGCTGCCCATGCCCAACGACGCGCCCTTCGGGCCGAGCGCGACCTGCTGCACGCCGTCGAACGGGATCTCACGCTCGGCGCCCCCCGCCGGCCGTACGACCACCTTGCCGTCGAGCAACGCCGCCCACGATCCCGACGCCTGCTCGACTACGAGGCCGCGGACCGCGCCAGGGAGATCCGTCTCCTCGAGCACGTTGCCGTCCAGCGCGTTCATCTCGCGCAGCCGCCCGTCCGCGTCGACCGCGAACACGCGCTCGCCGGACCCACCCACGCCGGTGATCGGGCTCGAGAGCATCACCTGCCAGAGCGGCTGCCCGGAGCCCGCTGCGTACACCAGGAGCTCCGGCCCGTCTACGCAGGCGTACACCAACGGGGTGAGGGCGAACGGCGCCTCTTCGCTCACGCGCTCCCCTTTGGCGCACCCGCGACGGACACCTCGTCCACGATGCCCATCACGACGGCGTGCACCGGCTGCTCGGGCGCTTCCAGCACCTGGCGCGCCGTGTTCCCTTCCCGCGCGACGAGCACCAGCTCACCGGGGCCGGCGCCGACGGCGTCGACCGCCAGGAACGGACGCCCGATCGACGACCCGTCCGGGCGCACCGGCTGGACGTGAAACACGATCCGCCCGTTGTAGGTGGGGTGCTTGATCGACGACCACGATCGCCCGATGACCCGCGCGAGCATCATGAGCAGCGATCCGAGCCGTCGACGATCGCGACGATCGCGACATCGACGGGCGTGAACGAGATCGGCAGCGCCAACGCGGCCTCTCGCCCGTGCACGATCTGCACCCGCTCGCCCGCCCCGCACTGGAGCGCGTCCGCGGCGACGGTCGGCGGCCCGTTCGGCGCTCCGTCCGCGTCTTCCGGCTGGACGACCAGCAGCCGCACCCCGACCAGCGACGGGTCGATCACGGTCGCGACCACGGTGCCGATCACGCGCGCTTGTTCCATCCGCCCCCCTCGACCGACAGTGTACCCGGCGCGAGCAGCACCGAGAGCAGCTCCGGGCTCGGCCGCGCGATCACCTCGGCGCGCCACAGCCGCGCGCCGAGCTTGCCGCGCGCCACCGCTACGCTCGCTTCGACGTCGTGCAGGTGCCCGGTGACCACGAACCACGCCCGCCCCCCCAGCCCGGGCGTCAGGCGCAAGCCGGCGAGCGCGACCGTGGCGTCCTTGATGGCGCGATCACACGCCAGCACGGTCCCCGCCAGGGTGGTGCCCTCGATCACCCCGACGCAGGCGGCCTCGTGGTCGATCTGCTGGCGACCGGCGAGCGCCTCCCACAAGCCGTCGGCGGGCGCCGGCAACAACACGTCGTCCACCCGGGCGCGCCCGACGCGCCGCAGCGCAGCGTCGTGGGCCTCCTCGAGATCGGCCAGCGGGCCCGACGTGATGATGACGTACCGCCCCGGCTCGACGACACCGGCCCCGCGGATGGTGACCGCGGCGCGCTTCGTGAGGGCGTCGACGGCGGCGAGCCCCGTCGCGATGGCGTCGACCTCGACGAGGGCGAGCGCGTCGTGCACGCTCACACGATCCGGAAGTAGCCGGCCAACGTGCACCGACGGACCCGCGTGAAGTCGCGGCAGGTGGTCAGGCCCTCGCCCGTCGGCGACGCGATCGTCCACGACGTGAAGCCCTCCCCTCCGAAGCCGAGCCCGGCGTAGTTCGGGGCGTTCTTCACGAAGATGGACCCGTCGAACGACGACGCCATCCGGTGCAGCACATCGAGGTTCTTCGAGTACATCGAGGCGGTGTGCCGGTACCCGTGCTCGGCGTCGAGGGCGAGGTCGATGGCGGTGTCGACGTCTTTGCAGCGGACGACGCCGATGATCGGCATCAGCATCTCGTGCTGCACGAAGTCGTGGTTCGCCGGGACGTCCGCGATGATGAGACGCGGGTCGCCGCGGAACGGCACGTCGAGCTGCTCGAGGAAGTACGACGCGCTCTTGCCGACGAGCTTGCGGTTGATGTGCCCGCCCTCGAACGTGAGCGCGTGCAGGCGGTCGATGTCGCGCCCGGTGACCTGAACGGCGCCGGCGGCCTTCATCGCGTCGAACAAGGCGTTCGCGACCGAGTCGACGACGAACACCTCCTTCTCGCACGTGCAGATCACGTTGTTGTCGAACGAAGCGCCCCGCACGACGCCCGTGCCCGCCTGCACGATGTCCGCCGTGGTGTCGACGACGACTGGCGGGTTGCCCGGCCCGGCCGCGATGCACTTCCGCCCCGCGCGCAGCGCCGCCTGCACGACCGCGCCGCCGCCGGTGACCACGAGCAGGTTGATGCTCGGGTGGTGCATCAGCAGCGTGGCGGAGTCGAGCGTGGGCTCTTCCACGCAGTTGAGCAGCGTCTCGGGGCCGCCGACCGCCGCCGACGCCCGGTTGAGCAGGTCGACGCACGAGCGGCTCGTCTCCTTGGCCATCGGGTGCGCGTTGAACACGACGCCGTTGCCGCCCGACACCATGCCGATCCCGTTGTTGAGGATCGTCTCCGTCGGGTTGGTGCACGGCGTGATGGCCGCGATGACCCCGTACGGCGCGCGCTCGACCAGCGTGAGCCCGTGATCGCCGGTGAACGACTCGGACCGCAGCAGCTCGGGCCCGGGCGTCTTGGTGGCCGCGAGCATGTTCTTCGCGACCTTGTCTTCGACCCGGCCGAGGCCCGTCTCTTCGTGGGCCATCCGCGCGAGCTCGTGCACGTGGTCGCACGCGGCGCGACGGAACGCGGCGATGATCTCGCGCCGCTTCTCGAGCGACAAGCCGACGAGCTGGCGCTGCCCGACCCGGGCGGCGTCGACGCACTGGTCAATCGTCTTGTGCACCCCGAGCTGACGGCCACCGCCACCCCGGGACGCGGGAGGCGCCAGACCGCCGGAACGCCCCATCATCTCGGCGATGATCTGCCGGATGCGCGCCTCGTCCATGCCGCTCACGCGCCCTCCGTGGCCTTGTGGTAGCGCACGGTGCCCTCCACCTCGACCGTGTCGACGATCGCCATGATGACGGCGTCGACCGGCCGGTTGTTGGTCACCGGGGTCTGCCGGGCGGACGAGCCGCTCGCGTACAGCACGACCTCACCGACGCCCGCGCCGACGCTGTCGATGGCGACGACGAACGCGTCCTGAAGCGCGAACTCGAACGTGAGATCGCGGACGAGCATCATCCTCAGGCCGTCGATGCCCTCGTCCTTGCGGGTCGAGACCACCGTGCCCACGACGCGGCCCAGCTTCACGTCATTCCGCCGCGGACGGCTTGCGCCCGAGCGGCAACGCCGAGTCGAGGTTGGCGTGCGGGCGCGCGATGATGTGCACCGACACGACCTCCCCGACCCGCTCCGCGGCGAGCTTGCCCGCCTCCGTCGCCGCGCGCACCGCCGCGACGTCGCCGCGGACGATGGCGGTGACGTAGCCGCCGCCCGTCTTCTCATGGCCTACGAGCTCGACCCGAGCCGCCTTGACCATGGCGTCGGACGCCTCGACCATGGCCACGAAGCCCCGACATTCGATCATGCCCAGCGCGTCAGACAAGGGTTCCCCCTCGATTCAGGTGGTCGCCGACCGGACGGTCGGCATCAGGTTCCAGCCATCGCGCGGACCGCCGCCTCGGCGGCCTGCGCGGCGATGTTGATCTGCTCTTCGGTGCCGCCGAGCCACAAGCGACCAAACGCGCCGTGCGGCCGGAGGTTGATCAGCGAGACATCGGCAGCCTTCTCAGCTTCGTTCGCCGCCGCGACCACGTAGGCCGCCGGCTCCGTCTCGAAGATGAACAAGGACTGACCGGGCAACAGCATCATGCCGTCGCGGTTCCGGTTGATGAGCTGCGCGTGGTACGGCTCGACCGCCCGGATGATCTGGCTCGACACGACCCGCGGCGCTGTGCGGTCCGACTCCCGGACGCCGAGCGCGTCGCAGATCGCGCGGCCGGCGGCGACGACCTCGCCTTGTTCGTCGTGGTGGACCTCGAGCAACCCGAACGCACGCTCGACGACCTGGACCGCCGGCACGACGCGCGTAGCCTTCAACGCGACGTCGGTGACGCGGTTGATGACCATCCCGGGCGCGGTCTCGACCCACAAGCTGGCCTGCCCGGCGAGCGGCAAGAAGCCGCGGCACGTGGTGCCAGTGAACGCGGCGAGCTGCGGCTGCAAGCTGTCGAGGAACACATAGGCGCGCAGGGTTACGGACACACTCGCCCCAGGGAATGGGAAGGCCGCACCTTGTAGCACCGTTACCGGGCGGCGCCAAACCGGGGGGGCCCGAGCCACACGCAGACCAGGAAAAATAAGGTTTGGCCTCGCAGGGGCGCGATTGATCGCCCCCGGGGGACGGCGGCCGCCAAAAACGTCGGCGTCGCCCGATGGCGTCACGCGTCTGTCGGGACGATCCAGCCGCGTGGCCCACATGGCCTCGTAGGGGCGCGATTCATCGCGCCCGACAGCGTCGGCCGCTCAGCCCGAGATCGGAAGCGTGTCTTGCGGATCGTCGAAGTGGTGCGGGTTCCAGCAGGCGCGGCACCGGGCCTCGTAGACGTGCTCCGAGCCGAGCAGCACCCGCTGGTCGCGCGCGACGAGCCGCTGGGACCGGTCGGCCGGGCCGCCGCACACCATGCAGATCGCGAGGTTCTTCGTGATGTACTCGGCGACGGCCAGCAGCTGGGGCATCGGCTCGAACGGCCGCCCCAGGAAGTCCTGGTCGAGGCCCGCGACGATCACGCGCCGCCCGCCGTCAGCGAGGCGGTTGCAGACCTCGACCAATTCGGGCCCGAAGAACTGCGCTTCGTCGACCCCGATCACCTTCGCGTCCCCGACCTTGGCCTCGATGTCGCTCGCGGTGGCGACCGGGAAGCACGGCAAGCGCGCGCCCGTGTGGGTGACCACCTCGGTCTCGGCGTACCGAACGTCGACCGCCGGCTTGAACACGACCACCTGCTGCTTGGCGATGGACGCCCGCACGAGGCGGCGGATCAGCTCCTCGGTCTTGCCCGAGAACATGCAGCCGGTGACGACCTCGATCCAACCGGTCGACGGCACGTGGTGGGGCTTCGGCGTGCTCAAGACGGTGCTCCTATCGGCCACGACGCGATGCCCGCCCGCCACGACAGCGTGGCGGCGCGGTCGTCCGCGTGTGAGGCGCCCAGCCGCGCCCCGGGGCACCCGACCAGCTGCGGAACCCACGGGTTCTCGAAGCACGACATGCGGACGCGCGCCTCGTACCGCTCGACCCACCACACGGCCATGACCCGGCGCAGCGGGCGGTACGAGAACAGCGCGTCGCCGTCGCGCCGGGCCACGAACGTAGCCACGCCTGGGCTCACGTCCGACTGACCGAACGCGCCATAGAACACCC
>CAIUDO010000304.1 GCA_903897935.1 uncultured Pseudomonadota bacterium | reverse complement strand
GTCAGCGCCGATTCAGGTCGATGACGTCCACGACGTCGCCCGTGTCGGGGTCGAACGCCCACACCGGAGCGAAGCCCGTCATCGGGTGGAGCGTCACCGCGAGCAGCAGGTCCCCGGCGAGCAGCAAGTGGCGCACCATCGGGCGATCGGCGTTCCGCGACAACCGCACCTTCCACCGGATCGCGTCGCCTTCGAACGCCATCAACCAATGCCCGACGCCCAGGTAGGTGCGTTGATCGGTCGCGACGAGGGCGCTCACCGCGCCGGGCACCCCGACCGGCAGGACCCACCGCGCCGCGCCGTCGCGGATCACCACGACCTCGCCCTCCCGGTGCGCGGCCACCACGGCGCCATCCATCACATACAAACGCTCGGCACCCTCCGGCACCGGCCCGACGTCGCGACCGGTCTCCGCGTCGACGACCACGCCGTCGACCACCATCTCGCCCAGAGACGTGTCGATCGGGCCGAACGGTCGTCGCCACGGCGCGGTCGCGCGCCCGACCAGCTGCTCATCTTCCCGGTCGATCGCCACACCATGGACGACCGCCACGGTCGACGCCCCGACCGCCGGGTGCGACCACGCCGCGCGCGCGGCGCCGACCACCAGCGGGCGCTCGGGCGGCACGACGTGGGCGGGCTCCGACAGCTCGAAGCGCGCCGGCGCAGGCGGATCCTGGGCGGCGCTCGCGACGCCCGTGGCGTACAGCACGCCGGCGCGCACCCACCACCGCGCGTCGCCCCACGCCGCCGCGACGTCCGCCTTCGGGAGTCGCTCGACCCTGCCCGCCACGGTCCACAGCTCCCAACGTCCTGACGCGATGTCTTGCACGATGACGCGGTCCTGCCCAGCCGCTGCGAGCTTGCGGACACCTGATCGTCTGTGCAGGATCTCTTCGCCGCGTGCGATCACCAAGCTGTCGTGCTTGAGCGCCGCGTGTGCACCGTCGGTGAGCGCGACCACATCGTCGTGACGAGGCGTGTACCCAGCGCACCCGCCTCCGCCGCACCGGAAGCCTATCGCAGCGCTGAACGTCGTCGACGACGAAGGCGCGCCGCGCGTGACGTCGAACGGTGCCGCGGGCCACCGGAAGTTCGTCGACCACCACCAGCCGTCCGCGTCGTGGTGCACCGGCCCGAGCAGCGACCACCGCTCTTCGCCGGTGATCGGGTCCCACCCGACGCTCCGCTGCAGGACCCACTGCACGACGATCTCGGGCGAGACTTGATAACTCGCGTAGTTGTGCGGCCGCTCGTGCACCCACCGGGGGGCGCCGTCTGGACCGAGCGCGCCGACCCCGCGTGCCCCCAGCACCAGCAACGAGCCGTCGCCGAGCGGCACGAGCTGCTGGGGGCGCTCCGGCGTGGGCCACGCCCAGCCATCACGCCTCGCTCGCGGCGCGACCGCCCAGTCGGGCAGCGAAGGCTGCGCCCTGCACGCGAACACCGCGTTCCGACGCGCCGCTGCCCACGCCTCGGGCCACGGCGCGAGCGCGTCCATCACGGCCAGGTAGGGGGCGCAGCCGTGCACGTCGTCCAGGTGAACGAACGGGGCCGGCGGCGTCGCGGTGACCGGCGCCGGCGTCGGCGCGCT
>CAIUDO010000303.1 GCA_903897935.1 uncultured Pseudomonadota bacterium | reverse complement strand
CGCTGCGCGACCTGCTCGAGTGGGTCCAGGATCGCGGCCGCGTCGGCATCTACGACGCCACGAACAACACGCGCGAGCGGCGCGCCTGGGTCGCTGCCCGGTGCGCTGAGGCCGGCGTCGACGTCTTGTTCATCGAGTCTGTATGTAATGACCCCGAGATCATCGAGTCGAACATCCGGGAGACCAAGGCGCGCTCTCCCGACTACGTCGGCGTGGACGAGGAGTCCGCCGTCCGCGACTTCCGGGCGCGCATCGCGCACTACGAGGCCACGTACCAGCCGGTCGACGAAGACGGGCTGTCGTGGATCAAGCTGGTCGACGTCGGCCGGCGCGTCGTCGCGAACCGGGTGACCGGCTACTTGCCGACGCGCCTCGTGTTCTTCTTGATGAACCTGCACATCTCGTCGCGCACCATCTACCTGTCGCGCCACGGCGAGAGCGCGTACAACCTCGATCAGCGGATCGGCGGGGACCCGCCGTTGTCACCGCGTGGGCTCGCGTACGCCGCGCGCCTCGGCGCCACGATGCGCGGACTGGTCGGCCCGCGCCCGGAGGTCTGGGCGAGCCCGCTCCAGCGCGCGCTGATCACCGCGCTCGAGGTCACGCCGGCGCCGCGTCGCTTACGAGCGCTGGTCGAGATCGACGCCGGCGCGTGCGAAGGCATGACCTACGCTGAGATCGCCGACCGGATGCCCGACGAATTCCAGGCGCGGCGGGTCGACAAGCTCCGCTACCGGTACCCGCAAGGCGAGTCGTATGAAGACGTCATCCAGCGGCTCGAGCCGGTGATCCTCGATCTGGAGCGCACCCGGCGGTCGGTGCTCGTCGTCAGTCACCAGGCGGTGCTTCGGGCGTTGTTGGCGTACTTCCTTGATGAGCCGCTGGAGCGGTGCCCGTACTTGGAGGTGCCGCTCCACACCCTCATCGAGCTCGTGCCGAAGGCGTATGGCACCGACCAGCGCTGGATCCCGCTCCCGGAGCCGCCGATCACTGCGTGAGGTGCAGCGGCCCGGGCCGCACGCCCGGCCGCTCCTCGACGCTGCCGTCCGGCCACGTGATGGTGAGGTCCACCGCCGAGGTGGGCCCCATGCCAACGTAGATCTCGGTGGCCGACTGGCCGAACGAGCCCGACGGCAACATGTACTGCGTCACCGCCGTGCCGTTCGTGTACGACGTGACGCTGGCCCCGATCCCGTGCGGGTTCCCGGCGCCGGCGTCGAGCGAGACGGTGACCCCGTTCGGGCACCCGCCCGTCGACAGGTACACCAGGAGGTACGTGCGGCCGCTCACGACGAGGTCGGGCCGCCCGTCGCGATCGAGGTCGCCTTGCACCACGCTGCGCCCGATGCCGCGATCGGTGAACCCAACTTCGAGCGTGACGTCCTCGAGGTGGCCGGAGCCGTCGCCCTTGAGGATGGCGTCGCTCTGCGTGGTCGACGTCGTGAGCTGCGTAGGCAGGATGGGTCCGTACGTGATGGCGGCGTCGAGCCAGCCGTCGAGGTCGAGGTCCGCGATGCGCGAGCCCCAGGCCACCTCGCTCTCTTTGTCGTCAGGGAGCACGTCGTACGCGGACTGTGCCTCGATGAAGCTGCCCGAACCGTCGTTGAGCAGGTACCAGTTGAACCCCCAATCCGTCACGTACAGATCGGGGTGCCCGTCGTAGCTCAGGTCAGCGACCTGCCCACCCATACAGGTCTTGGCGAGGTCGCAGTCGCAGTCGTCGTCGATCGTGAAGTTGCCCGAGCCGTCGTTCTCCAGCATCGCGTTCGGGATGATGAGGTTGCCGAAGTCGTTCGACAGGTACACGTCGAGGTCGTGGTCCTCGTCGTAGTCCACGAGCAGCGCGTGATAGGTGAGGGCGAAGCGGACGGAGTCGGGGACCCGCTCGGTGGCGTCCACGAACGTCCCGGCGTCCGACTGCAGGTACAGCGTGGTGCCGTCGCCGCGGGCCGTCCCGTCTTGCACCTCGAGGGGATCGAGCAGGTGCTCGAACCCGGCGATCACGAGGTCCAGCTTGCCGTCGCCAGAGACGTCGCCGATAGCGACCGTGACGCTCTCACCGTCCGAGGCGGGCAGCTCCTCGACCGTGAACGCGCCGGTGCCGTCGTTCCACAAGACGACGTCGTCGACGCCGACGCCGCGCGCGAGCACGACGTCGACGTCGCCGTCGCCGTCGAGGTCCGCCATCGCGACGCTGTTCGCG
>CAIUDO010000302.1 GCA_903897935.1 uncultured Pseudomonadota bacterium | reverse complement strand
GGCACCGTCCTCTACGACGACGACCGCGACGGGTTCACCGAGAACGGCGGCGACTGTGACGACGCGAACCCGCTGATCAACCCGGGCGCGATCGAGTCGGTGGGCGACGGGTTCGACAACGACTGCGACGGAACCGCGCTCTGATCGTAGCAGCCTCCCGCGCGGGGACGACGTTGCTCCTCGGTCACGTGCTTCAGCACGCTCCCTCCTCGCGAACGGCCCGGTCAACTCCGTTGACCGAGCCTCGTCGCCCTTGCACGGCCCTTCAGGCTGCCAGGCGGCGCCGTCACGCTCCCCGGCGCGCGCGCTGCCACTGCGCCGCCCCCTCCGCGATCGCGTCGCCGAACGCGTCGGCGCGCGCGCGGAGGTCGATGCGCAGCTCGACCACCAGCACGAAGCACGGATCTTCGTCGTGGAACCGATCGGCGAGGCGCTCCGGCAGGGTGGCCGCCCGGCGCGCGAGCTCGGCCGCGTACGCCGGGTCGGGGGCGGGGGCGTTCGGATCGCCCCACGCGAGGTCGCGCCAGGGCTGGGGATCTACGCCGTCGACGCGGCACCGCCACGCGAGGTAGCGCTCGGCGACGAAGCGCGCGCCGAGGCTCCACGGCGCGTCGGGGTACGGGCTGGGCCCGGGCCGGAAGCCTCGCGCCGCAAGCTGCGCCTCGACGCCGTGGCGCAGCGCCCACGGGGTCGGTCGCAGATCGGCCGGGATCAAGCACGCGAGGCCGGTCGGGGTGGCGGTCGACCACGGGGCGACCTCCGACACCACCGCGACCTCGGGCCGGCGGAACGGGCGCACCCCACGCGCGACGTCGTAGGTCGACCCCCCGACGCCGTACTCGTGGGCTTCGATCCACCCGTGCGCCGCGGACGTCGCTGCGCGGACCTCGGCGATCGCGCCGTCGTACGCGATCCGGGCCCGTGCGACGCCGTCTGGGGTCAACCGGGCCTTGGTCTGCCCGTCGAGCGCACCCTTGCCCATCAGCGTCTCGTCGCCGGGCGCGCCGGCCCACGGCCGACCCATGTCGAGCACGCTGCGCGGCAGGGCGGGGCTGATCGAGCGCGCCCCGAGGCGTCGCGCCGCGGCGTCCGCTGCGACGCCGGCGCCCGACTCGTCCCACTCGGCGAACCACGCGCTCCGCCACGTCGGGTCGTCGTCGGCGAACCACGTGGCGGCCCGGTGCGGGTCGCCGTCGGCGTGCGGCGCCGCGACGACGGTGTCGGCGGAACCGTCGATTCGTACGTGCCAATGGACCATCTCGCGGTCTCCGTCCGGCGGGTTGGGGGCGATGGGTCGCGTTGCGCTTTCCCTCCGCCTTGCTAATCCCCCGGCCCACCTCAGGAGTACGTCATGGCCGGGTTCGACCTCAGCGAGGAGCAGGAGGCGCTGCGCGCGTTGGCGCGTGAGTTCGCCGAGAAGGAGATGCGTCCGGTCGCCGAGCACCACGACCGCACCGGGGAGTACCCGTGGGGCGCCATCCGGAAGGCGCACGAGCTCGGCCTCATGAACACCCACGTGCCCGCCGAGTACGGCGGCCTCGAGCTCGGCACCTTCGACGGCTGCTTGATCGCCGAGCAGCTCGCGTGG
>CAIUDO010000301.1 GCA_903897935.1 uncultured Pseudomonadota bacterium | reverse complement strand
TTGCGGGCGCGGGCCACCGCGGATGCTGGTCGGACCCGGTGGCGCGGTCCCAATGGTCGGTCCGCCAACGATCCACCTGATACGTGCACCATTGGTCGTACACGGGCTCCTCCCGATAGTTTGTCGTGCAGGACTCGCTCGTCGAGTAGGTGCCGTCGCCGTTGTCGCTGCGCGACGTCGTGCAGGTCTGCCCGTCTGGGACGCTCCTCGTCGAGCGCTGCTTCCGGGTGGAGGACACGCCGCGCGCGTCCGACGGCGTGCTGTCGCACCACGAGGCATCCGACACCGTCTGGAAGCGCTCCACCTCGACGGCGCGCTCCCACTGGACGCCCGCTACGGTGACCGTGATCGTCGTCGTCCAGAACGCCGTGATCACCGCGGCGAACACCCCCAACACCAGCAAGCCGCCGACGGCGCTCAGCAACGGCACGAGCCACCGGGGCCGCGGCTTCGGCGGGTTGACCGCGGGCGGCGGCGGCCGGTCGGCGACCCTGGCAGCGAGGGCGTCGTCGTCGCCCATCGGCGCGCCGCAGCTCGGGCAGTGCGCCGCCGCGGCGCTGCACGGTGTGTCGCACCCCGAGCAGACGACGTCCGCGCCGACGAAGCGGTGGTCCGTTACCTCCGTCGCCAGGTGCTGCGGTGGAAAGTACCGGGCAGACGCCTCTTGGGGCGCACCACACGACGGACAGTATCGGTGCGTCTTCCCGAGCAGCTTGTCCGCACCGCATCGGGGACAATCCCACCACATCTCGAACGTCGCCACGCGACCTCCAAGTCAGCGACACCGCTCACGCGCGGGGATCGGCGGGGAGGACGGTCAGCCGTGAGGACCGATCGAGCATCCCGTCCCGCGGAAGCTTGAGGATCGAGCCGGCCGCGATCACCCCCGACATCGTGGCGCCCGCGACGCCGTGCCCGACCGTGCTCGCGCCACACAGCCGCAGCCCGCGGATCGCGGTGTGCACCGGCCACGCGAGCGGTCCCAACTGCAAGCGGCTCTTCTCGGTGCCGTAGATGTTGCCGGCGGTCGATGCCACGTAGTGGGTGTTCGTGACGGGTGTGCCGAGCTCGGCCAGCTCGATGCCGGCCTTCACCCCGGGCGCGATCGTGTCGACCGTGTCGAGCATCTGGGCGGTCAGGTTTGCCTTCAGTGCCTCGTAGTCGGGCGGGCGCGCACCGTGCTCGCTGCCCGCCCACCGCGCGAACGGGGCGCCGTGCACGAGCACGATCGCCTCGAGGGTGTGCACCCCGCGGTACTTGGACGGGTCTTTGAGGGTCGTCGCGGTGAGGAACATGCCGGGTGGGGGACCGAGCGACCCGTCCTGGCCGTAGTCATACATCGCCTCGACGTCGTCGCCGCGGGACCACCAGACGTTGCCGGACGTCATGCCAGCTTGCCGAAGATCCACCTTTGACGCCATGAACAGAATCAACGACGACACACTGTATCGGGTGCGGGCGAGGCGTTGCCGCACCGTCCACGGGACGTGTTCGGGGTCGATCAGGCGGTCGAACGTCGCGTGCGGGTCCGCGTTCGAGACCACGTGGCGCGCGCGGATCTCGGTGCCGTCGACGAGCCGCACCCCGACCGCGCGTGGCCCGCCGGGCGCCCGCTCGACGAGGATCCGCGCGACTGGCGCGCGCACCATGAGGTCGCCGCCTTGGCGCTTGAGCTGCTTGAGGAACGCCTTCGGCAAGCTCCCGGCGCCCCCCTTCGGGTAGTAGCCACCGTCGAAGTAGTGGGCGGTCACCGCCGCGTGCAGCGCGGTCGCCGCGCGCGACGGCCGCATGCCGTGGTCCCCCGATTGCACGGCGAGCAGGTTGCGCAGGCGCGGATCGCGGAGGAACGACCTCTGGAACGACGCGAGGGAGCGGGCGCCGTGGCGCAGCAGCGCGGGTGACCTCGCGACGTAGCGGAGCAGCGCCTTCGGGTCGTTGGCGAGCGCGGCGAGCCCGCGTAGGTCGTCGGCGATCTGCTGGATGGTGTCGAGGTACGCGCGGATGCC
>CAIUDO010000300.1 GCA_903897935.1 uncultured Pseudomonadota bacterium | reverse complement strand
GCTCGCGAGCGCCGCCGCGAAGGTGTCCGCCCCGGTGCCCGCCTTCGACGCGATCTCGACCCGGAGCAGGTCCGGCGCGCACCCGAGCGGATCGGCGCCCGCCAACGACGTCACGCGGGCGAGGGCCACCTCGGCCTCGTTGTACCGCTCCGCGACGACCAACACGCCGGCGCGCCCCATCACGGCGTCCACGACCGCGTCCGGGCGCCCCATCGCGAGCGCTTCGGCGGCCGACCACGCCCGCGCGGCGTCGTCGAGCGCCCCGCGCGCCCCGAGCAGCTCCGCGCGCTCGACCGCGGCCCGGTACCGCAGGCCCTCCCCCGCCGGCGACGCGATGGTCGCCGCGCGCTCCTCCGCCTCGCCGACCGCCTGCTCGGCCTCGTCGTACCGACCCGACAGCCGAAGCGCGGCGGCTCGGCGGACGCGAGCGTCCGTCCAGGCGACGGCGTCGTCCGCCGGGATCTCGCCGAGCGTCACGAGCGCCTCGTCGACCCGACCCAACACCAACGACGCGTCCGCGGCGACGAGCAGCGCCTCTGCGCCCGGCACGAGATCGTACGCAGCGCGCGCCCACCCCAACGCGGACTCCGGATCCCCGACCGCGAACCCGCCGCGCGCCGCCGACAACAACGCGCGGGAGCCGAGCTCGGGCGGCACTCCGGCGCGGGTGGCCGCCTCGGCGGCGGCGGCGAGCGCGGGCGTGGGGTCGGCGCCGGCCTCCGAAGCGCGCCCGGCGGCGTCGAGCAACAACCACACGCGGGCGCGCGCGCACGCCCCCGTCGACGCCGGACCACACGCGTCGAACACCCGCTCCGGCGCGTCGACCGACCCGATGCCGGCGACGAAGCGGAGCGCGTCGGCCCAGGCGCGCACGTCCGCCGGGGCCCCGCGCGGCGCCTCGACGCTGACGACCTCCGCGCCGCTGAGCAGCCTGGCCTCGGCCTCAGCGGGCTCGACCGCCCCCGCGACCGCGATCCACAGCGACCACATCGCTCCCCCAAACGCCGGCCACCGTATCCGAACCGAGGGTTACGCGGGCCCGATGGTCATCGCCGTCTTGGTCCCGACCCGTCACGACACGCCCACCGCCCCGCCCTCGGCGTCGCCGCTGGGCCGCGCCGCCGCAGCGGCCGGCCGCGAAGGCCTCGACGTCGTGCTGGGCGGGCGTGTCGGGTCGGACGGCGGGCTTGTCGGCTGGCGCGCACGCGGCGATCGGTGGATCGCGGCGTCGGCCCACCCGGACGCCGTGTACGACCGCTACCCGTGCCAGAGCGATCCTGCCGGCCACGCGCGCCTGCGGGACGCGCTCGGCGGCCTCCCGTGGGGCAACGCGCCGAGCTCGGTCGCGTTGTGCCGGGACAAGCTCGAGAGCCAGCGTCTGCTCGAAGGCGTCGTCCGGTTCCCACCGGTCGAGGCCGCGCCCGAGTTATTCGCGGCCCGACTCGAGGCGTGGGGCGCTGGCTTCCTCAAGCCGCGGTTCGGGGCGCTCGGGCGCGGGATCGTGCGCTGCCGCGCCGGTGATCACGCGCCCGCCGCGCTGCCTGGGGCGGTGCCCGGCACGCTCGATCCCGCGATCCTGCAGGCGGCGGTGCCCGCGCCGCCCGGCCTCGCGGGCGTGAGCGTGCGCGTGCTCGTGCAGCGAACCCCCGACGGCGGGTGGCACGTCACGCCCGCGGCTGCGCGATCCAGCACACACGATCCCATCGTCAACGTCGCACGCGGCGCCTCCGTGGTACCCGCCGAGGACCTGCTGACGGCCAGCGCGATGGCCGAGCTCGAGCGCATGGTGCGGGTCGGCAGCGCGCGCATCGCGGCGGCGTGCGACGAGGTGGTGGTCGAGCTCGGCTGGGACGCGGTGATCGACGACACCGGAGCCCCGTGGATCATCGAGGTGAACGGGCGGCCGCGGGGTCGGGTCGAGGTGCTCGCCGCGCTCGACCCGGCGCGGTTCGGCGCCGCCCACGAAGCGGCCCTGGTTCGACCGCTGTGGGCGTTGGCCGCGACAAACACCCGCGCGCGGACTACATCTCCGACGGAGGCCCGCTGAACATGGACACCGAGACCCGCAACTGGTCGATGCTCGCGCACTTCTCTGCCGTGCTCGCGCAGTTCTTCTTGCCGTCGTTCGGGTTCGTCGGCCCGCTCGCGGTGATGCTCCTCCGCCAGAACGACGCGGTCACGCAGTACCACGCGAAGCAGGCGCTGTTCTTCCAGATCGCGATGGGCGTCACGGCGTGGTTGATCGTCGCCGTCGCGAGCGCGTTGTCGTGCTTCTTGATCGGGGTCGTGCTGTACCCGTTCGCGCTCATCCCGTGGATCGCCGGGTGGGCGCTCCCTGTCTATGCCGGGATCAAGGTCAACAACGGCGAGGCCTACACCTACCCGATGGTCGGCGGGTTCGTGGACCCGCCCAAGCGCATCGGCTGAGCGCTCACCAATAGCGCTCGGTGATGATCTGGCCTGCCTTCGACTTCTTGTGCCGGGCCAGGCCGATCGCCTCGAGCGCCGCGGTCATGTCCTTGATCATGGCGGGGTTGCCGCACAGCATCACGACCGTCGACGCGTCGATAGGCGCGTCGAGCTGGCGCGCGAGCCGACCCGTCGGCACGTGGTCCTGGACGTGACCGGTGAGCGCGGCGTGCCCGTCGACGACGTGCAGGGGCGCGCTGGGCTGGCTGATGACCGGCACGTAGCGGGCGCGTTCGTCGCGCTGCGCCCACGCCGCGATCTCGGCGCCGTACGCGAGGTGCTCGGGAGAACGCACCTGATGCACGATCCCGACGCTGGTGTACGCGGCCAAGGGCGCGGCGCCGTTGCGCAGCATGCACACGAACGGGGCCACGCCAGCGCCGGTGGCGACCATCAGCAACCGAGCGCCGGGCGGGTTGTGCTCGAGCACGAAGTGACCGGCGATCTTCTCTTCGACCCACAGCCGATCCCCGGCGCGCAGCGCCTGGAGCCGCGGCGACGTGCGCCCGCCGGTGACCGCGACCACGTAGAACTCGAAGACGCCATCGCGGGCGTCCACGAACGAGTACGCGCGCGCGTCTTTGACGTCGTCCCCTGGGATCGCGAGCCGCACGAACTGCCCGGCGTGCCACTCGGCCTCGCCGAGCGCCCAGTCCGGCCGGACCCAGATGCGGTACAAGCAGCCTACGAGGGCTTCGTATCGGACGACCGTCGCGTTCGCTTCCGTGCTCTTGGGCGCCATCCCAACTCCGTAGCGCGCACCCTAGCAAGGTCACGCGAAAAGGCGACGCCGGTCACGACGACCGGCCTTGGCCCCGGCGCGCTATGCTCGGGCGACCGAACCCGGAGCTGCGGCGTGTCGCGCGTTGTCGTCTTGTGCGCGTTGATGGTGATCACCACGAGCGGATGCGCCTACCGCATCGGCGCGGGCGTCACCGCGGGCGCGCTCGACGAGCTCGACGGCTCCGGTCGGTCCGACGGGATCGAAGGGGTCACCGCGGCGCTCGCGCAGCGGGCCGCCCTCGCCGACATCGGCCACCAGATCGGCGCCGGCTTGTCGTCGGGGGTCACCGACATCACGCCGGAGCAACAAGCCCGCTTGGAGGCCGCGATCGACTCCGCGCTGCTCGTCGCCGCCACCCGCACCGGGCGCGGCCTGCGCACCGAGGTGTCGCCGGCGCTGCGTGAGCTCGTGCGGCGCGACATCGTTCAGGCCCTCGCCGAGGGCATGCGCAACGACGTCGGGGCGTCCGCGGAGGAGGTCGTCGACCGGGTGGTGCAGCGCGCGTCGTCGTCGCTCAAGGTCGCGGTGCGCGACCCCGAGCTGCACGAGGCGTTGGCCGACCTGATCCGCGACTCGGTGTACTACTCGATGGAGGAGGGTCGCCCTGGTGTCTCGAGCGTCGGCGACACCCTGGCGTTCACGCTGCAGCGCTCGGTGCTCGCGCCGATGGAGCAGTCGGTCGCCTCGGTCAGCGAGAACGTCGCCTCGAAGGTGGAAGCCGCCGGGCGCCGCACCGAGAACACGCTGCGCGCCGTCATCGTGTTCCTCGGGGTCGTGCTCGCCGTCGTCGGCATCATGTACACGTTCACGCGCCGCCAGCTCCTGCGGAAGCAGCATCAGGTCCAAGAAGCCGAGCAGGAGCTGCGGCAGGTCGGCGCCGCCCTCAACCTGCTCGACACGTCGACGCGTGATCAGATCCTCGGCAAGCTCGACCAGGCGCGGCACGGCGTAGACGTCCTGCACGCGCACGCGAAGACGACCGCCGAGCCGCCCGCCGAGCGGCGCAGCGACTACGCACGGTCTACCGAGGTGCCCACCTCCGCCCCGCAGCGCCCCACCGACGGGTACGCGCGGGGTCCGAAGCCGCCCGACCCGGCGCCCTGACCCGGCGCTGCGCGGATTCGCGCGGACGGCGGGTTCTTCTGATAAGATGTGTCCACGAGGAACTCCATGTCTCACCTCCGCCTGCTCCCGCTCGTGCTCTTCGCCGCGTGCGGCCCGAACGAGTCGATCAAGGTGATCAACTCTGCGCCCACCGTCTCGCTGGTGTCGCCGCCCGACGGCACGACCGCGCTCGAGGGCGAGGCGATCGAGTTCGAGGCCCAGGCCAACGACGGAGAGCAGTCGGCCGAGACGCTGATGGTCACCTGGTCGAGCGACAAAGACGGCGTGCTGGTCGACGGCGTCATGCCGGACTCGTTCGGCGTCGTGTCGTTCGCGACCGGCAACCTCACGCCGGGCAACCACGTCGTCACCGTCACGGTCGTCGACGACGACGCCGCCAGCGCGACCGACGCCGTCGAGGTCACCGTCACCGACGTGCCGGACGCGCCCACGCTGCAGATCGCGCACCCGGTGCCCGGCGAATACGGCGTAGAAGGCATCGACTTCGAGTTCGTCACGCTCGTGTCCGACGAGCAGTCCCCGCCGGTCGAGATCGTCGTGTCGTGGGAGTCGAACGTCGACGGCGCGATGTGCAGCTCCCCCGCCGATCTCATCGGGCAGTCCGCGTGCGCGTTCTCGCTCACCATCGGCGAGCACCTGCTCACCGCGACCGCGGTCGACGGCGACGGCGACAGCGTGTCCGAGAGCGTGTTCTTCATCGTGCTCGCCGACGACGAGATCGACGACGACGGCGACGGCTACTCGGAGATCGAAGGCGACTGCGACGACGCGAACCCCGCGTTCAACCCGGCCGCAGTCGACTACGGCTGCAACGCGGTCGACGAAGACTGCTCGGGAACCGCGGACGAAGGCAGCACCTGCTACGACGACGACGGCGACTGCTACTGCGAGACCGCGCCGTGCACCGGCGGCGCCGACCCCACCTGCGGCGCGCTGTTGGGGGGTGACTGCGACGACACGTTCGAGGTCGTCTACCCCGGCTCGCCCGAGGTGTGCGACGGCCTCGACAACGACTGCGACATCACCGTCGACGAGGACACGTCCTGCTACGACGACGACGGCGACGGCCTGACCGACCTCGACGGCGACTGCGACGACGGCGACGCGTCGGTGTTCCCGGGCGCCGGCGAGGCCCCGGACGGCGTCGACGACGACTGCGACGGCCTCGTCGACGAGGGCACCACCGCCTACGACGACGACGGCGACTGCTTCTGCGAGATCGCGCCGTGCACGGGGTCGGCCGAGGCCACGTGCGGCGCGGTGGACGGCGGCGACTGCAACGACGTCGAGCTCGCGGTGAGCCCGGCGGCGGTCGAGGTCTGCGACGGCATCGACAACAACTGCGCGCTCGGGATCGACGAGGCGTCGGCGGTCGGGGCGACCACGTTCTACTACGACGCCGACGGCGACGGCTGGGGCACGTCCAGCTCGCTGGTGGCCTGCACGAAGCCCGCGAACTACGCCGAGTACACGGGCGACTGCAACGACGCGAGCATCTCGACCTACCCAGGCGCCCCCGAGGCGTGCGACAGCGTCGACAACGACTGCGACCTGTCGGTCGACGAAGGTGTGTCGTTCGCGTACTGGCGCGACGCCGACGGCGACGGGTACGGCAACGTCTCGATCCGGGTCGACACCTGCTCCCCGCCGGCCGGGTACGTCGCCAACGACGACGACTGCGACGACGCCGACTCCGCCCAGCACCCGAACACGAGGTGGTACCTCGACTCCGACGGCGACGGGTACGGCAATCCGTCGGTGAGCCTCACCCAGTGCGCGCAGCCGGCGTCGTACGTGATGAACGCGACGGACTGCAACGATGGCTCGGCGGCCGCGAAGCCCGGCGCCACCGAGACGTGCAGCGACTCGATCGACAACGACTGCGACGGCACGATCAACGAAGAGAACGCGAGCGGGTGCACGCTGTACTACGCGGACAACGACAACGACGGGTACGGATCCAACTCACTCGGATCGAAGTGCTACTGTGCTGCAACCGGGGTGTACGACGTCGTCAACGCGAGCGACTGCTACGACTACGACGCCTCCGCGAAGCCGGGCCAGACCGCGTGGTTCACCGGCGCGCACGGCGGCGGCACGTTCGACTGGAACTGCGACGGCAGCGAAGAGAAGAACACCTCGACCATCGGCGGCTGCGATTGGGACATCGGCTGGAGCAGCTTCTGCAACGAAGCGCCAGCGGGCTGGGACGGTTCGGTGCCGTCGTGCGGCTCGAACCGGCAGTGGATCTGGGACTGCCACTTCGACTTCTCGTTCTCGTGCACGAAAGACACCTACGAAGCCACGCAGTCCTGCCGATAGACGCACCGAGCGCTGGGCGCGGGACTACGTAGCCGCCCACTCCCGCACCAGCCGCTCGATCGCCTCCGTAGGACCGAGCACCACAACGTCGTCGCCCGCGGCGAAGCTCGACCCCGGCGTCACCGCGCGACGCGCTCGCTCCCCGTCCTCATCGGGCGCCGACCGGATCGCGAGGATCGTGCACCCGAACCGCGCACCGAGATCCTCCTCGCGTACCGTGCGACCGACCGCCGACGCCGGCACGTCGACCACCTCCAGCGCCATGCCCTCCGGCAGCTCCAGGAAGTCTGTGCGTGATCCGTCCGCCGTCTCCTGCACCACCCGCGCCAGCGGCGTCGACTGACGCAGCACCTCGCGGTTGTACGCGGCGACCACGTCGCGCTCGACCAGCACGCCCACCAACGACCCGTGCGCGTCGACCACCGGCAGCTCCTCCCGCCGACACCGGAAGAACGCCCCGATCGCCTGCCCCAGGTCGAGCTCCTCGCTCAGCGGCGCCACCTCACGGACCCGCTCCGCCAACGCCCCCGTCGCCGCCCCTTGCCCGAACAACGACTTCAGGTCCTGCAGATCGATCACGCCGCCGTACCGCCCGTCCTCGGACCGAACGTACAAACAGTCCACTCGACGCGCCAAGAACCGGTTGACCGCCTCCCCCACCGGCGCGGCCGGATCGATCGTCTCGAACCCCTCCGAGCGAACGACGTCCGCGACCGTCAGGTGGCTCAAGCCCGCCTCGGGCGCCTCTCGCAGGTCGACCCCTTGCCGCGCGAGGTCGTCTTCGTAGACCGACGGCGCGCGCGCGAGGCGCGTCACCAACGACCCGACCGCGACCGCGGCCAACGTCGGCAACACGATCGCGTAGTTGCCCGTCATCTCGAACAACATCAGCGTCATGGTGATCGGCGCGTGCAGCGCGCTCCCCGCGACGACCGCCATGCCGACGACCGCGGTGGCGCCGGGTTCTCCGACGAGCGACGGCGCGATCTGATGGAACGCGACGCCGACCAACGCGCCGGTCACCGCGCCGACGAACAAGCTCGGCGCGAAGATGCCGGCCCCGGTGCGGGCCGCGCCCGTCAGGCCCGTCGCGACGATCTTCAGCAGCAGCACCGCCGCCAACGACACCGCGCCGAGCACCCCGACGTCGCCCGCGATCAGCCGCTCGACGTACGCGTAGCCGTTGCCCATGATCGCCTGCCCGCCCCCGACGAGCGCGAGCGCCGACAGCGCGCCCGCGACCGCGCCCCGGGCGAGCGGCGGCGCCCCCAGCCGATCCGCCGCCCGCGACGACCACTCGAGCGCGCGCGCGAACCCGATCGCCGCGACCCCGCCGGCCAGCCCCACCACGACGTACCCGAGCAGCTCCAGCGGGTGATGAAGCTCGAACGCCGGGAGATGAAGGGCGATGCGATCCCCGAGCAGCGCCTGCCCGACCACCGTGCCGACCACCGTCGCGACGACGACCGGGGTGAACGCGTCCATCGCGAAGTTGCCGAGCAGGATCTCGAGCGCGAAGAACGCGCCCGCGATGGGGGTGTCGAAGCTCGCCGCGACCCCCGCTGCGCCACCCGCCGCGATCAACGCCCGGGACTCCGCCGGGCTCGCTTCGAAGAACGAGACGATCCGGCCTGCGATGGCGGAGCCGATCTGCACGGTCGGGCCCTCACGACCACCCGAGAGCCCGGCGCCGACCGCGACCGCGGCCCCAAGCGCCGACACGACGCCGTCGCGAGCCGACAGCGGGTGCGCGCCGAGGTGGACCCGCGCCAGAACATCGGCGACGCCCTGTGGCCGATGACGACGGGTGAACCGCCACACCGCCCACGACGCCAGCGCACCCAGAACGATCGGCCCCGCGACCGACAGCGGCGACACCACCGCGTCGGTGCTGGGCTCCGCGGTGCCGTGCACGAGCTCGGACACCCACACGATCATGCGGTCGACCGCCGCCGCGGTCACCCCGGCCGCCGCCCCGACGATCGCCCCGCCGAGCAACAGCCGCGTCGCGCGATGCTCGCGGATCTGCGCGAGCACCTGATCAGGCGACGGCACGCCGAGCGGACCGCGCCCGCGCGCTGGCTTGGTAGGTTCCATGCCGCCGACGCTAACCCTTGAACAAGCGATCAGCAGTCAGCGGTCAGCGGTCAGCGGTCAGCCCGGTCAAAGCCGTGCATCGCTCAGCGGCAGTCGACCGGGTTGTTCGCGTTCAGGTGAAGGTCGGTTAGTCACCATCGCGCCATTGTCAAGCTGAAAGCTGAAAGCTGATGGCTGATGGCTGATGGCTGATGGCTGATGGCTCAGCCCTGCGCTTGTTTTTGGGGCTAACTGCGGTACGCCCGTCGCGTCGCGATCACGTCAACGTGCGGGGCACCCGACCGTCGACGACGAGCCCGATGGCGTCGTGCACCCGTCCCGCCAAGAAGCGCTGGGCGGGCGGGCACGCCGCGAAGCGCGCCGCGGCGGCGACCGGGTGGGCGCGCCACGCGGGCGGCAGCACATCATAGGCGTCGAACGCCGCGACGACCGTCTTGAGCAGGTGCGCGGCGGCGATCGGCACCGGCCACGGGTCGTCGAGCACGTAGTCTTGCAACGCGGCGCGCAGCGCGGCGGGGGCGTCAACCAACGCAGCCGGCAACGCCGACAACGCGGCGATCGGGTCGCGCGCGCGCACCGACGCCATCACGTCTCCTGGGTGCGGCGTGACCTCCGGCAACGGGCCCAGCAACGGGGCTGCCCGCGCGATCCAATGCGCCGCCAGGAACAACAGCCGCAGCCGCCACGGCCCGTCGAACCCGACGACGACCTCGCGCACCGCCACGGCGTAGGTCAGCCGGTGCGTGACGTCGAGCCACCCCTCCTGCACGGTGGGATCACCGTCGATCGACACGTCGAAGCGGAGCATCAGCTCGGACGCGGCGACGATCAGCGCGTCGGCGATCGCGACCGGCGCGACCCCGGCGCGCAGCGCGTCGGCGACCGCGCCCACCTCGCTGCAGCGACGCCCGCCCACGATCGCGGCGACGAGCGCGTCGTCGACCGGCGTTCGCCCGTCGATCGCGGCGAGCGCGTCGAGGTCGATCGCGGCCAGGTGGCGACGGAACGGCGCCCACTCGGGCACGAGCTCCTCGCGGGTCGCGTTGACGAGCCCGAACACCAACCCGCCGAGGATATCGGCCGTGTGCGGATCCTCGCGGTCCACCAGCGCGAACGCCTTGACCACGAAGATGAGGCCGTGCCCGAACGCGAGCAGGTGATCGGAAGCGAGCCGCGTGAGCCACTCCTGGATCACGCGGAGGTCCGCGCCCGCGGCGAGCGCGCCGCGCACGAGGGCCTCGGCGTCGTCGGCGCGCTCCTGCTCGACGGCCCGCTGGAGGTCCGCGAACGCCGCGGGCGCGCGAGGCTCCGGGACGGGGCGCCGGGGCATCCGGGCCAACGCGGGCACACACAGGTCGATCGCCTGCGCGACCGCGAACACGCACCGCGGGCCGGGCAGGCGCGGGAGCAAGCGCTGGGCGTCGGACGCGACGGCGCCGACGTGCGACAAGCCGTCTTCCGTGTAGTTCGCGGCGTACGCGGCCAACCATCGGAGGAGCGTGCGCGGGTCGACCCCGAGCGTGTGCAGCCGGACCGCGTCGCGAACGGCGGCGCCCGATCGGCCAGCGCGCAGCGCCGCTTCGAGGCTCGACCACGCGCGGCCACGAGCCTCGGCGACGTCCGGCTCGGCGAGCGCGATCTCCACGAACCCGTCGACCTCACGGACCGGCCACGCGCGCACCCCTTCGTCACCCTTCACGCACGCGCCCGACCGCACGTCGAACTTGAAGTTGTGCCAGACGCACGTGAGCAGCCGCCCTGCCAAAGCACCCTTCGAGAGCGGGTAACCCTCGTGCGGGCACGCGTCGTCGACCGCGAACGGCGCGCCGTCGTCCGAGCGCCCCACCGCCAGCCGGCGCCCGTTCGGCGCCCGCCACATGACGACCTCACCCGCAGCGAGCGCGTCGACCGGCAAACAAGGCGTCCAGGACACGGCGGCCTCCAGGAAGGACCGCCGTCAGGGCCGCCGCTTCTCCATCGGCTTTACCCGATCGAGCGGCACCTTCATGCCGCGGATGCCCACCACGCGGTGGTTCGCCAGCACGTAGCGCAGGACCTCCTCGGGCAACGCGACGAAGGTCTTGTTGAGGAAGATCGCGATGCGACCGACCGCGCCGTCGGGCACCCCGGCGTCGCGGTGCAACGCGGCGACGATGTCTCCTGGCCGCACGCCGCGCGCCGACCCGACCGGCAAGAACAGCGCCGACTCCCCAGGCCCGGGCTCCTCGTCGCGCTCGCGGTGGGGCGGGCGATCGTCGCGCCGCGGCCGAGCGGCGCCCGGGGCCGGGCCGCGCACCATCGGCGGGGCCTCCCGCACCACCCGGAACGACTCCCGCGCGCGCGCCCACTCCGGCAGGCCCTCCTCGGGCGTGTCCAGGCGCACCCGGCGCTCCCGCGCGAGCGCCGCGATCGCGCCGATCGCGAGGTCCTCCAACGATCGCCCCTCCTCGACCAGGCGACGGACCAACGCCTCGGCGGCGGGCGCCTCGGCGCGGGCGTCGTTGACGTCGTCAAGCAGCATCTGCTGGCGGCGACGCGCGATCCCGGCGTCCGACGGCACGTCGACCCGCTCGATCTGCACGCCGACCAGCCGCTCGAGGAACGCGACCCGGCGCGCCTCGTTCGGGCGCACGAAGCTGGTGGCGAGGCCGGCGTTGCCGGCGCGGCCGGTCCGCCCGATGCGGTGTACGTACCCCTCGAGGTCCTCCGGGAGGTCGAAGTTGACCACGTGGGTGAGGTGCGCGACGTCGAGGCCCCGCGCCGCCACGTCCGTCGCGACGACCACCGCGAGCTGACGCGCCCGCAGCCGGTTGAGCACGCGCTCACGTGCCTGCTGGCTCATGTCGCCATGCAAGGCGTCGGCGGTGACGCCCTCTTCGAGCAGCGCCTCGGCGATCTCGGCGCACGCGACGCGCGTTCGGGCGAACACCAGCGTGCCTTCGTGGGACTCCGCCGCGAGGATGCGCAGCAGCGCCTCCAGCTTGAAGCGGTCCGGCACCCGGATCCACCGCTGCCGGATGTGGTCGACGACGACCGAGCTGTCTTCGACCTGCACCTCGACCGGCCGGGTCAGGTGGCTGCGCGCGATGGCCTGGATGCGCTCGGGCATCGTCGCCGAGAACAGCGCCGTCTGCCGCGTGGACGGCATGGCGCCCAGGATCCGCTCGACGTCCTCGACGAAGCCCATGCGGAGCATCTCGTCGGCCTCGTCGAGCACGGCGACCTCGACGCCCGACAGGTCCAACGAGCCGCGATCCATGTGGTCGATGACGCGCCCTGGCGTGCCGACGACCACCGACGCCTCGCGCAGCGCCGCGAACTGCGGTGCGTACGGCACTCCGCCGTAGATCGTCGCGAGGCGCACCGGGAGATCGGCCGCGCACGCCGACAACGCCTCGGCGACCTGCACCGCGAGCTCGCGCGTGGGCGCGAGCACCAGCGCGCGCACCTTGCGGCCGCCCGTCTTGACCCGCTCGAGCAGCGGCAAGCCGTACGCGGCGGTCTTGCCCGACCCGGTGCGCGCGCGCCCGACGACGTCGCGCCCCGACAACAAGACCGGGATGGCCTCCGACTGGATCGGCGTCGGCTCGGAGAAGCCCATGGCCGCGATCGCGGACAACAGGCGAGGATCGAGCCCAAACGCATCGAATGGGCTGCTGGTGGCCGGCGCGCTGCCGGCGGAGTCGGAGTCGGACATGAAGGGCACCTTGGCGGCCGCGCACGTAGCGCGGCGGCTCATCCGGCGTCGCGCACGAGGCCCAGAAACGCGCGGGCTGCCGCCGACGGCGCGAGGTCGGAGCGCTGGACCAACGCCAACTGCCGCGCGAGCCCACCTTCTTCCACCCGCAGCCCGCCGGCGACCGCGTGCCGGCTCACGAACCCGACCCCCATCCCGAGCGCGACCATACGCTGGATCGACTCGATCGCGCGCACCTCGACCACCACGTCCACGACGACGCCCCGCGACGCCAGCGCCCCGTCGATCAGCGCCCGCACCGCGGTGCCCGCCTCGAACGCGACGATTGGCTCCCCGTCGAGCTCACGCCACCGGAACACGTCGCGCCCGTGCAGCCGGTGCCCGGGCGGAACGACCAGCAGCAGCTCGTCGTCGACCCACGGCGTGACGGTGAGGCCGTCGGGGGCCTCGCCGTCGGGCGTCGTGACCACCCCAAGGTCGAGCGCGCCGGCCGCGACGCCGTCCATGACCGCCCGGCTGCCCTGCTCGCGGAGCAACAAGTGAATGCCCGGGTACTTCTTATGGAAGCGCTCGAGGAGCGGCGGGAGCAGGTACGTCGCCGCGGTGGCCCCGCCCCCGACCGCGAGCCGGCCCCGGGCCAAGCCCGACAGCTCGTCGAGCGCGCGCTTACCCTCGTCCAACCTCGAGAGCGCCGCCGTGACGTGCACCAGCCACACCCGCCCGGCTTCGGTGAGCACCATCCCCCGCGACGTGCGATCAAACAACGACTGGCCGACCGCCTCCTCCAGCCGCGCGAGGTGCCCGCTCACCGCGGGCTGGGTGAGCCCGAGCGACGCCGCGGCGCGGGTGACGTGCCCCAGCTCGGCGACGCGAACGAACGTCCGCAGCGGCCCGATCTCGATCGACACCCGCGCTCCATCGTGGTTCGTTATCGCACCTATTCAATCAATCCATTGGCGCAATGACCTCCCCCGGGCGACATCGAGGGTGTTCCGCTGGCGCGTCGCCGTGGAACCAGGGAGTGACCGATGACGTACCTCGATCCGTTCGGCGCCCGTACCCCTATCGACACCGCCGAAGGCCCGGCGGTGGCGTGGCGCTTGGGCGCCCTCACCGACGCCGGCTTCGACCTCGAGCGCTTGCCGTACAGCGTGCTGGTCCTGTTGGAGTCGTGCCTCCGCAACCTGGACGGCGTGCTCGTCACCGAAGAGCACGTGCGGGCGCTGGCCCGCTACGACGCCCGCGACGTCGCGTCCCGCGAGATCCCGTTCCTGCCCGGCCGCGTGATCCTGCAGGACTTCACTGGCGTCCCGGCCGTGGTCGACCTCGCCGC
>CAIUDO010000299.1 GCA_903897935.1 uncultured Pseudomonadota bacterium | reverse complement strand
GACGGGGTCTTCGGGATGGCGGCGTAGGGCCAGCACATCGACCTCGTCGCCGCGGGCTGCCAGCGCCTCGGCGTACCGCATGACCCGATTGTCCTGCTCGTAGCACGACTGCGCGATGAACACCCGCCGCGTCGGCGCGGGGGGCAGCGCGGCGAGCGGCTGCGCCTCCGGGTCGGCGAGGGGCTCCAGGCTGGCGGGCCCCGGGGCGGGGGCCGACGCGCACGCGAGCGCCCAAAGGAGCCCGGTCACTCCAGCACCACCGTCGGGTTCAGCAGGATGGCCGGGTAGAAATAGCCGAAGCCGAGGTCGAGGTCGATGGTGAGCGGCCCGTCGACGACGACCGTGGCCCCGACCTCGAACCGGTCCGTAGACGTGAACGTGAGCTCGTCTGCCCCGTCGCCGGCCCCTTGGGTGCCGTCCCGCAGGTGGTACCAGTTCGTCCCTTGGACGCCGATGCTGGCATCGACGACGCGCCCGCGCAGCCGGATGGGACGCCCCTCGGTGCGATCCGCGTAGACCCCGGCGATGTCGACGCCGCCCTCCGCGGTGGGCAGCCGGGCCGCGATCCGCGCGACCGCCTCGTCGACGACCGCGACCTCCTCAATGACGGTGAGGGCGTCGAACACGCGGCCGCCGCCCCGGGTCGCGTAGGTCAACGGTCCGGTGCCGAGCAAGACGTACCCGCCGGGCGCCACGTCCAGCTCGGGGACCGACACCCAGAACCGATACGGACCCTCGACGATTTGCAGGTACGACCGGCCTTCGCCGTGGACGACCTCCTCCACCCGCGCAGGCGCCACGTTGGCCCACCCGCCCGGCGGCACCTCCGGCTCCGGAGCGCAACAGGCGATCATCAAGGACAACGCCGCCGAACTCAGCACCGGACCCGTTCGGGGGCGTGGGCCTCGCTCAGCGCGCTCGGTCCGCGTTTCCCCGACGACTGCCCGCACCGAGACCTCGATGGTTCGCGCCCCGCACGTGGTTGTTCTACCCGCAGCCTGGAACCGGCGCGTCAGGGCGATGTCAACGATGAGCGTCGCCGGAAGTGCCCGAATGATGGTCGTCCGACCGAGGATCACCCGTCGCCACGTGCTGCGGACCCTGATCGCCGCGCTGCTCGTCGTGGCTGCGGCTCGGCCTGCGCACGCGACGGCCCAGGTCGCCAACGTGATCGTCGTGGACGGTGTGGCGCACGCGCTCTGGACCGAGCCGCTCTACGGCAGCGGCCTCACCCTCGTGACCGACCGGATGGCGCATTGGGGACACTCCACGGCGTGCTGGGCCGGCTTCCGGTCGGTGTGGGCGATACGCGACGGGCGACTGTGGTTCGTCGGCACCAGGGAGTGTGGCGGCGCCGCCGAGCTCGCCGCGGACCAGGTGTTGAAGGGTGTGGATACGCACGAGGTCGTCGCGGACGGGTACACGGGGAGGTTGATCCTGCCGCAAGGCCCCCTCGTGCGCTACGTGCACGCGGGCTGGGACTCGTTGTATGCGGCGGAGCGGCGGATCTCCGTCGTCAAGGGGCGCGTCGTGAGCGACGAGGTCGTGCAGCTGGTGGCGCCTGGCTTCTCGTTCCTCACCGCCCTCGGCATGTACCCGGGTCTGCTCGTCCCCGATGACATCGCGCTTTCGGTCGAGGCGTTCGAGTTTGTAGAGGATGGGGGCGACAACTGGGTCGTCTACCCCGGCGCGTCCCCGCATCGCGCCCTGCGAATCAAGACGTCGTCGGGTCGCGCCTCGGCAGATCCAGCACAGTGGCGCGGCGCGGTGGACGATGCGCTGACGGCGCAGGTCGGCGGGTCGACGCAGCCGCGGAGCTACGTGGATGTGGACGAGGGGCTCGTCGGGTGGGTGGACGAGCAGGGATCGCGGGACACCCTCCGGCGGGTGTTCGCGTGGGCGACGACCTACGGCACCGACACGTTCGTGGTGGAGCTCCCGAAGGCGTCGGCCGACGAGATGGAGGCGTTCACCAAGCAGCTCGGGTTGGTCCGTCGATAGGTTCGGGCGACACGATACGGTAGGCTCGGGCACGCGGTGAGGAGGGGCGGTCATGTGGCTCTGGTTGGGGTCGGTCGCGCTCGCGCAGTATGACGCGGGCTTCGAGCACGGCCAGTGGGCCGTCGCAGGGGAGGGCTCGGTCGTCGACTCCGACGCCGAGGCGCCCCACGGCGGCGCGCGGTCGCTGCGGGTCGTGCGGGACCGGCGGGAGGGGTTCGCGTCAGGATCGGCGGTAATCCTACTTGATCCGGAGCACGTCGGGCAGACCGTGCGGCTCGCGGGCTGGGTGCGGACCGAGGCCGTGCGCGGCGGCTACGCAGGCTGGTGGGCCCGGGTCGACGGCGCCGGCGGGTCGGGCTCCCTCGCGTTCGACAACATGAACGGCCGGGGCGCGCGCGGGACGACCGAGTGGTCCGAGCTGAGCCTGGAGCTGACGGTGCCCGAGGGCGCACAACAGCTCGTGTTCGGGCCGATCCTGATCGGCAAGGGCGCGGCGTGGTTCGACGACCTCGCCCTGACGGTCGGCGACCAGCGGATGGACGGGCGGGATCTGCCGCAGACGGCGCGTGCCCAGGCGCCGGACCTGTGGACCGACGAAGCGCGCCGGACCGTCGAGGACCCGCGCGCGGCCGAGGTCCCCGACGACTGGGTCACCAGCCTCGCCGCCGCCGCGCCCCTTCGCTCGTTGGTGTCCGAGGACTTCGGCGACCTCGGCCCGCTCGGGGCGGCGATCGGCGACGCGCGCGTCGTCCAGCTCGGCGAGAGCAGCCACGGCGTGAGCGAGTTCAACCACGCCAAGGT
>CAIUDO010000298.1 GCA_903897935.1 uncultured Pseudomonadota bacterium | reverse complement strand
GGACGCCGACAGCGACGCGGACGCCGACAGCGACGCGGACGCCGACAGCGACGCGGACGCCGACGCGGACGCCGATGCGGACGCCGAATCGGACGCCGACACCGACACCGACACGGACACCGACACCGACACCGACACCGACTGGTCGTGGACCTGGACACCGGGCCCGGAGCTCCCCGCGTGCGCGCCGGCGGCCGGCGACGGGGACAAGGTGGCGCTGTCGGGGGTCGTGGTCAGCTCGGCGGGCGCGGAGGGTGGCTTCGTCGTGTACCGGCGAAGCACCGGAATGATCGACTGTGTCGGGCCGTCGTGCGACACCGCCGGCGCCGAGATCGTCTGCACCGAGGGCGTCATCTCGGCTGGCCTGGTCGACAGCCACAATCACATGCAATACAATGTCATCCCGCCGTGGCAGCACGAGGACCTGTACGAGGATCGCTACGACTGGCAAAGTGACGGTCGTTACTGGGACTACCGCGAGGCCTACGACGCCGTGGAAGGGGACTACGTCTGCGAGATCATGCGCTGGGCCGAGCTTCGGCTGCTCGCGGGGGGCGCGACCTCGGCCGTGGGATCGTCGGGTGGATCGTGCATCGACGGCCTGGTGCGCAACCTCGACGAAGACGACGAGCTGCATCACCTCGGCGACTACTGGCTGAGCTACTCCTCGGGCCGGGCCGAGTACCTCGATGCGGGTGACGGCGCGGACGCGCAAGCCGACCTCGCGTCCGGGTTCTACGACGGCATCGAGGAGCACGTCGCCGAGGGCCTCGAGAGCACGGTCGGCTGGGAGCTCGACCACATGGACGAGGTCGGCTACTCCGGCGACGGGTTCGCCTACGTGCACGCGACCGCGGCCACCGTCGAGCAGCTCGCGCGGCTCGCCGAGGCGGGCACCGCGATCGTGTGGTCCCCAAGGTCCAACCTTGATCTGTACGCTGTGACGACCGACGCTGACGTCGCGAAGCGGCTCGGCGTCACGGTCGGCCTCGCGCCGGATTGGACGTGGTCCGGCTCGCTGAACCCGGTCCACGAGGCGCAGTGCGCGCTGGATTACTTGTGGTCGCGCCAGACCACCCTTACGGACCGTGATCTGTATGGAATGATCACCTGGGAGGGCGCCGACGCCATCGGCGCCGAGGGGGTGATCGGCGATCTCGCCGCCGGGATGGTCGCCGACATCGCGGTGTTCGCCCACTCGAACGAGCCGTATCGCGCGGTCCTCGAGGCCGCGGACGCCGACGTGCGCCTGGTCGTGATCGGCGGCGACGCGCGGTTCGGCGTCACCGATCTCGTCGAGCCGTTGTCGTCGGACGCGACGTGGTGCGAGGCGGTCGACGTCTGCGGCGACACCCGCACGATGTGCGCGCGCACCGCCGCGTCGGGCGACGGCTCGGAGACGGTCGCCGAGCTCGAGTCGGTGCTGTCCGCGGCGCTGGGCGCGGTCTCGATGCCTGCGGATCTCGCCTACGCGGGTACGCTGCACGGGCTGTTTGTGTGTGAAGATCCGGGGCGCGCGTCGTGTGACCTGGCGTCGCCGACCGCCGGGGACGCCGATGGGGATGGGGTCGTCGACGCGAGCGACCTGTGCCCGGCGGCGTGGGACTCCGTGCAGCGTGATCACGACGGCGACGGCGTCGGCGACGCGTGTGATCGGTGCCCGCTCGACCCGGATCCCGCGGCCACCGTGTGCCCCCACACCCCCGGTGACATCGATGGCGACGGCTTCGCGACCGCGTCCGACGTCTGCCCGTACGTCACCGACCCGGACCAGGCGGACGCCGACACGGACGGCAAGGGTGACCTGTGCGATCCCTGTCCGCTCGACGCGAACCCCGGCGACGCCGCGTGCCCTGCGGTCGCCGTCACGCTCGCGCAGATCCGTGACCCTTCCGATCCGTCGCCGGTGGACGAAGGCACGGTCGTCACCATCGAGGGGCTCGTCGTCACCGGTGTCCGGTCAGGCAGCGGCTTCTACCTGCAAGATCCGCGCGCGTCCGAGTGGGGCGGCATCTACGTGTACGACGCGGGAGACAACGTCGTCGCGGTGGGCGACGAGGTGACCGTGAGCGGTGAGTACGTCGAGTACTACGGGCTCTCCGAGCTCGCGACCTACCCCGTGGCGGTGAAGACGGGCACGGTGCCCGTGCCGGCGCCGATCCTCGTGAACCCATGCGACGTCGGGACGGGCGGCGCGGACGCCGAGCGCTACGAGGCGATGCTGGTTCAGGTCGATGATGTGACTGTGTCGGATTCTAACCCTGACGCCCCGTCGAACTTCGGCGAGTTTGAGGTGGGCGGGTGCCTGCGCGTCGACGACGAGCTGTACGCCTCGTTGCCCGACGCGCCCGCGGTCGGGACTGCGTGGTCCTCGATCGTCGGCGTCCTGACCTACACGTTCTCGAACAGCAAGGTCGTGCCGCGGAGCGCGGCCGACCTGGTCGAGTGATGGCCGCAGTCCTCGTCACCGCGGGGGGCACCCGCAACCCGATCGACGCGGTGCGCGCCATCGCGGCGGCGTCGACGGGCACGACCGGGATCGCGATCTCGCGGCGTCTCGCGGCGCTCGGGCACGAGGTCTGGATGCTCGGGTCCGTCGAGGCCCACCTGCGGGCCCGCGCGGACGGCGGCCCACCCGTAGACGGTGTCACCTTCGAGGGCACGCTCGAGCTCGGCGCGCT
>CAIUDO010000297.1 GCA_903897935.1 uncultured Pseudomonadota bacterium | reverse complement strand
GCGCTCGCGGCGACGCTGGATCACCCTCGGATGGCGCTCCATCGTGCGCTCGCGGCGGCGCTGGACCACGACACGCGCGACGCGTGGCTACACGCCGCGCAGGTCGCGGCCGCCGGGGCGTTCGGCCCCGAGTGGGAGGTCTACGCGCTCGCGGGCGCCGCGGCGCTCGGCGACGAAGACGCAAGACGACGCGCACGGGCGCGCGCCGACCAGACCGGCGCCATCGGGCCGCTCGCTCACGCGCGCTTCCGCGCGTGAGGTGGTCACGACCGAGTGAATTCGTCAGCGATCCGCCGTCGCCGATTCACCGATTACCTGCTAACAAAGACAGCTATGCGCGCACCACACGGACGCGCCCCTTCGCGCGGCGGGCGGCCGCGCGCACGGGGAACGGCGGTCGGGCTACGATGCCGGCCAGACCCCACGGAGCCTCAGGTGCACCCTGCCGTCCCCCGCCCGTCCCTCCGCTCCTCGACCCGCCGTGTTGGCGCGGCGTCCGCCGTGATCGCGCTCGGCCTCGGCCTGCACCTCGACGCCGTCGCCAGCACCCTGCTCGGTCCGGTGCCCCAGGTGGTCGGCGACGGCGTCACCCAGGCCACGATCGTGCTCTACACGGACGATCCGGGGGTCAAGCTCAAGGTCAAGCCCGCCCTCGGGCGCCTGGACGAGGTCACGCCGTTCCCGGGCGGCTACACGATCACGTGGACGCCACCGCAGGTGATGGTGCCGACCCCGGTCCCCGTCACGATCCAGGTTCGCGGGGCCGAAAAGCTGGACCTTGCGCCCGAGGTTCGGGTCGTACCCGCATACGGCGGTGGGTTCGGCATCACCTTCGATCCGCCGACGGTCGCGGCCGGTGGCACCACCCAGGTCACCGTCAAGCCGATCACCGACGTCGGTCGCGCCGCGACCACGCGGGTCATGCGCGCGTCGGTGTCGTCGGGGACGGTGACCGACCTCGTCGCGACGGGCGACGGCTCGTGGGTCGCCCGATACACCGCGCCCAAGGTGACCGATCCGCTGCAGGTCGTCTTCGCGGTCATCGACGCCGCCGCGCCGTACGAGCTGCAGGGCCGCGCCCTCGTGCCCGTGACCGTCGACCGGAGCGTGACGTTCGACGCGCCCGCCGACTCCAACAACGTGCTGGTCTACGGGTCGCGCGAATACGGCCCGAACAAGGCGAGCCCCGCCGGAAAAGTGGCGTTCGACGTCGGGTTGAACCCGGCGCTCCCGAGCGCACAGCTCCAGACCGTCGCCGCCGACGGCACGCGCACGGATCGCGCGGTCGACGTGCCCATGAAGGTGGGCCCGGCCCTCGCCTTGTTGCCGCTGCCCGCCAAGGTGCCCGGCGCCGTCGAGTTCACCGCGGTCGCGTGGTGCGTCGAGCCGTCGGGTGGCCCGTGCGCGGCCGACAAGATCCAGTGGACGGTCACCGGCGGCAAGCTGATCGGATCCAGCTCACCAACCACCGGGGCGAGCGAGGCGCGCATCGACGTGCCGTCGACCGGCACCGTCGACGTCACCGCGACGCTCGGGGATCTGAAGGTCACCGCCAAGCTCACCGCGCTGCCTCCGCCGGTGCAGGTCACGCTGACGTCGGCCCCGCCGGTGCTGGACGCCGCGGCGCGTGACTTCTCGATCACGGCGCGCCTCAAGGACCCGAAGGGAGCGGGCGTGCTCGGCCGCATCCCGACGCTCGAGGTCGTCGACGCGACCGCGTCCGGCAAGGGCAAGGACAACGGAGACGGCACGTACACCTTCGGGTACCGACTGAACACGGCTGGTAAGCCCGCAACGGTCCGGGCGGTGCCGCCGATCCAGCCGACCGGCTTGCCGGCCCGGCGGCTCGTCGTGTTCCCCGAGCGGTCGACGGTCGCCGGCGACGGCAGCGCCACGGTGGGCCTCGTGATCGTCGCTGAAGACGCCCTCGGCATGCCGGTGCCCGACGTCGCGATCCAGATCGCGGTGCCGGTCGGCGACGGCGCCGTCGCGCCCACGGCCACCACCGGCAAGACCGGCGTCGTCCGTGTGCCCTACCGTGCCGGCAACGCTGGCGGGTTGTCGTTGGTGCAGGTGTCGGGCGCCGGCTTGGAGGCGTCGACCGCGGTCTGGCAGGTCGTCGCGGGTCAGCCGGTGCCCGAGCTCCCGTTCGCGGGTTCGGCGGCCGATCGTGCGGCCATCGAGCGCTGGCGCACCTGGGCGCCCAGCATCATGACGGGCCAGGCGGCGCCGCCTGCCCCGGTCGCCGCCGTTCCGACGGCCACGGTGGCGGTCCCGGTCGCCGCCGCGACCCCCGGCGCGCCGACCGTGCCCGTCGCGGCCGCGACCCCGGGCGAAGCCACCGCCAAGGTCCCGAAGTCCGGCGGCGGCGGCGGTGGTGGTGGGTTCGCGAGCCCGTCCGGCGGCCCGGCGATCCGCCTGCGCGGCGGCTTGTTCTCGGGGCCGTTCTCCTACACGGCGACCCTCGACGGCACCGCCGACGACTACACCGCCGAGGCGTCGTACAAGCTCAACCCGCTGTTCGGCGCGGTCGGGTTCGACGTCGAAGCCGAGGGCTGGGTGTGGGAGGACCGCATCGGCTTCGTCGGCGACGTGAAGATGCGCGTCTACAACGTGGAGGTCGCCGGAGACCAGTACTCCAACAGCCCGATCGACTTCAACCTCGGCGCTCGCTACCGGTTCTGGTCGGGCGGCCCGCTCGCGGCGTTCGGCGGCCTCGGGTACCTGCGCACCTCGGAGTCGTTGTTCGTGTACTCGAACACCCTGCGCAGCGCGGCCGAGTTCGTCGACGAGCCGGTCGGGGGCGTGCGCGCCGAGGCTGGCCTCCGCTTCGAGCGCGACAACTTCCTCGGTCAGTTCGTGCTCGCCGAGACGTTCGGGCCGGCCCCGGTGTTGACCGCCGCCCACCTCACCTTCGACATCCCGATCCCCGGGTCGGCGCTCGGTGTCATGGCGGGGGCCGGGATCGACTACCGGTCGATGCGGTTCAAGATCGGCGACGACGCGAAGATGAAGGTGAATCGGTTCGGTCAGGACGTTCGGCTCGGTCTGTTCTTGCCGTTGCTGTAGGAGGTCCGATGCGCGCGCTGCTCCGGCTCGGGTGGTTGCCGATGATGGTCGGCCTGGGCTGTTCGAAGGACCTCACTGGCGTCACGGACGCCGACGCCGACGCCGACGCCGACGCCGACGCCGACGCGGACGCCGACGCCGACGCCGATTCGGACGCCGACGCCGACGCCGACGCCGATTCGGACGCCGAGTGGCCGTACCCCGAGCCCATGGACGGCCTGACGGCGGACCCTGCCTGCGACGACTTCGAAGGCGTCGAGATCCCAGGCGCCACCAGCTACTTCGTCGGTGACTTCGAGTTCGTCGGCAACGATCTGGACGGCGTCGTCGGCACGGAGGCGTGGGTGCTGCTCGCCAACCCCACGTGGGAGGGGCTCGGCGCGATCGACTGCACCATCTACTGGTCGGTCGTCGGGACCCGCAGCCCGGGCAACGGTGAGCCGGTGTTCGACCTCGACCTGCACATGACGATCGACACCGGCACCTCGGTGTGCGACCCGGTCCTGCTCGCCCAGGTCGCTGCCGACTCGGGGGAGTTCGACGCGGCGTACTCGGCCGCGATCTCGGGCGACGGCAGCGCGACCACGCAGGTGCTGAGCACGCTCACCGGCCACGGCTACGGCACCGACACGCGCCTCACCTATGTGACCGACAGCGCGTGTAAGTGGTTCTGATCAGCGCTTCCGTGGCGGGTCGCTGACCGAGCGCGTCACGGTGCCCTTCACGACCACCATCGATGGGCTGCCGCTCACGCTGTCGACACGCGTGGTGAGGCCGAGCGCGCGCTGCTCGGGGAGCGGCACCGAGGCCGTCAGCGCGTCCCGCAGCAGCGCGTTGAGGTTCGTACCGAGCATCGCGGCGGCGACATCGACCACCTCGGCGCCCACCGAGCCGTCGCCGGCCCGCACATCGTCGGTGACGACCTGCAGGTCGGCACCCTCCAACACCACCCGACCGCGCGCCTCGTAGACACGCCAGAACGCAGGCGGCGCGACCGACCACAGCTTGAGATCGAGCACGAACCCGCCGCGTTCGTCGAGGGAGACCGAGCGGACCTCCGGGACCACGTCGGTGATGGTCGCGAACGCCTGCTTTCGTGCCAACGCCGCCAGGCCGTCCTCGCTGATCGCGGCCGCAAACCCGTTGGGCGGCGGGGACGGCGGATCGGCGAGCGGCGCGTCGACCGGAGCGTCGCTGAGCATGAACAACGTCATGCCCTGGTCGCTGGCGGCGAGGCGCACGTCGCGGACCGGCAACGCGTCGGTGTCGAGCGACAACAAGCGCACCGGCGACACCTGCTCGACGACTGCGCTGGTGAGCCACGACTCGATCGCGGGCGCGATGTCGATCTTGAGCCCTTTGGCGTCACCAGCGGTGATCGTCGTGCGGAAGATGCGCGTGAGGTCGGCGTCGAGATGGCGCATCGGCCCATCGGGGGCCACCACGACGACGGCGCGCGCGGTGGTCGACGCGGTGTAGGGCACGGTGCCACCGATGCGCCCGATCGACCACCGCGCCTCACCCCGCGCCCGCACGGCGAGGTCGACGCACCCGTCACACGGCGCCGCCGACGCCGTCAGCTCGTACACCGACAACGACGGCGTCAGCGTCATCGCGCCGAGCGGGGTGTCGGCTTGGTACGGCGCAGGCCGAAACCCGGCCAGCGCGCCCGAGATCGCCAGGCTGATCATGCCGTGCGACAAGGTCACCGCGGCGTCGCCGGACCACCCGGGCCGGGG
>CAIUDO010000296.1 GCA_903897935.1 uncultured Pseudomonadota bacterium | reverse complement strand
GGATGCCCCACGGGCCCTTGCGCTCCATGCCGAAGCGCTGCTTGAGCCGCTTACGCACCTGCCGAAGCAGCGGGTCCCCTTCGGTGCGGTTGAGGTCGGCGACGGCGAACCGGGTCGGGTCGCGGCGCCCGCCGACCCCTCCGACGGTTACGAGCGGCAGCCGGTCCCGCACCGCGCGCTCGGCGAGCACACACTTGTCCTGCAAGCTGTCCATCGCGTCGACGATGACGTCGAAGCGGTCGGCGAGCAGCGCGTCCGCCGTCGACGCCGTGAAGAACTCGATCACCGGCGACACGTCGCAGCTCGGGTCGATGCGGCGGGCGCGCTCGGCGAGCACGACCACCTTCGGGCGCCCGATCTCACCCTCCAGCGCGGTGAGCTGCCGGTTGGTGTTGTGCACGCACACATCGTCGAGGTCGACCAGCGTGAGGTGCCCGACGCCGGTGCGCGCGAGCGCCTCGACCGTCCACGACCCGACCCCACCGACCCCGATCACGAGCGCGCGCGCGCCGCGCAGCCGCTCCAGCGCGGCGTCGCCGTAGAGCCGCGCGATGCCCGAGAACCGTTCGTGCAAGCTGACCTCCGGCCGACTCGGGCGCCCGCGGGTGCGCCCGCGCGGTGGGCCGTCCGCGTTAACCTGCGCGGCATGTCGGGTGGGTTGGTGATCTCGGGGCTTCGTAAGGCGTGGGGCGATCATGTCGCCGTGCACGGCCTCGATCTCACGATCCCGGGTGGCGTCGTCGTCGGGCTCGTGGGCCCGAACGGCGCCGGCAAGACCACGACGCTGCGTTGCATCGCCGGTTTGTCGCGACCGACCAGCGGCACGATCCAGGTCGACGGGTTCGACCTCGTCAAGCAGCCGCTCGACGCGCGGCGTCGCATCGCGATGGTTCCGGATGTCCCTCGGTTGTTCCCGTACATGACGGTCGCCGACCACATCCGCCTGGCAGCGCGGCTGTACGGCGTCGCCGCCGCCGAGGAGTCGCTGCAGGCGCTCATCGTCGAGCTCGACCTCGCGGGGCGTGAGCGCTCGTTCCCGGGCGAGCTGTCCCTGGGCATGCGGCAGAAGGTGGCGATCGCGGCGGCGTTCGTGCACCAGCCGGCGGTCGTGTTGCTCGACGAGCCGCTGACCGGGCTCGATCCGGTGGCGATCCGTCGCCTCAAGCGCACGCTGCGTCGGCGGGCGGACCAGGGGGCGGCGATCTTGTTGTCGAGCCACCTGCTCGGTCTGGTCGAGGAGATCGCGGACCGGGTGGTCGTCTTGCAGCAGGGGCGGCTCGTCGCGCAGGGCGACCTCGCGTCGCTGCGCACGCACCGCCCCGAGCTGGCGGGCGCCGGGCTCGAGGAGATCTTCTTGCACGTGACCGGCGCTTCGGACGGATGAGCGAGGTCCGCCCGCTGCACGCGCTCGCTGGCCTCGCGATGTGGAACGCGCGCGGCTTCGTGCTGGTCGGGCTGCGGCGCCTGCGGCGGCCGTGGACGCTCGTGCCGCTCGCGCTCGGCGGCGCGTTCTTCGTCTATGCGCTCGCGATCGTGCTCGCCGGGGTGCAGTGGGCCCACCCGGGCGGGCTGTCGGGGGTCGGGGGCGCCCTCGTGCTGTGGGCGATCGGCGGCGCCTGGATGGCCGCCGCCGCCCGTCCGGGGACCGGGCTGAGCCCGGCCGAGGCGCAGATCCTCGGGGCGGCGCCGCTGCGGCCCCGTCACCTGGTCGCGTGGCGGGTCGTGCGGGCGCAGCCGGGGTTGCTGGCGGCCGCGGCTGCGGTCGGCGTCGCCGCCGGAGACGCGCGGCTGCCCCACCTCGGCGCGTTCTTCGGCATGTTCGTGCTCATGGAGACGCTGCTCGTGCACCAGGTGGCGGCGTCGTTGACGGTCGGACGGCTCGCGATGGCGGGCGCGCCTCGGTGGGCGCAGCTCTTGCCGCCGGTGCTCGTGATCACCACGCTGGCGGCGGTGATCGGCGGGTCGGTCACGCCGGTCCCGGGGCTCGAGCAGGGCGCGCGCGTGATGATCGGGTGGGCGGACGAGATGTGGACGCTCGAGCCGGCGGCGACGGTGTTGTCGCCGCTCCGCGCGCTCGTGTTGTTGCCGCTGTCGCCGGACTGGGGCGTGTTCGCGCAGCGGCTGCCGGCAGCGCTCGGCGTGTTCGGGGTGGTGGTCGCGTGGTTGTGGTCCGTCGCGGGCGCGCTGCCCGAGGAGGCGTCGAGCGAGGAGGTGCCGGACGAAGCAGACGCGGGCGGTGGGCCGATCCCCCGCGCGTGGCCGGTGCCTTCGTTGGGGGCGACGGGCCCCGCGTGGCGGGCGCTCGCGTGGCGGTCGGTCGTCGAGCTGCTGCGCCGCGCGAGCCCGCGGGCGGTGCTGGCGGTGCTCGGGGTGCACCTCGCGGCGGGCGGCGCGTGGTGGCTGTCGCAGGGCATGGGGGCAGCGCGCGACCCGGCGGCGACGCTCACCGGGCTGGTGCTCGCGGTCATCTTGCTCGGTCCGACGCTGGTTCGTATCGACCTGCGCGCGGACGTCGACCGGTACGACACGCTGCGGCAGTTCCCGATAGCCGGGCACGACGTCGTGCGCGGCACGGGGGCGGGCGCGTTGCTCGGCTGCATGCTGATCGAGCTGGTTATGCTGGCGGCGGCGGGTGCGGCGTCGACGAACTTCGTGGGGGTAGGTCGGTTGCTCGCCGTGTTGGCCGGCGGGATCGGCGCGCTCGGCGCGACGGCGCTCGCGTTCGCGCTCGCGGCGTGGATGAGCCTGGCGTGGCCGCTGTTCGAGCGGCGCCCGGGTGGTCCCGGCGGGATCGAGGCGGTCGGCGCGCTGGTCGCGGGCACGGCGGTGCGCAACGTGCTGCTCTGGTTCGCGCTGATCCCGGCGTGGATCGGCATGGCGGTGGGGGTGGCGGCGTCGCGTCGCCTGGCGCCGTGGGTCGGCGACGTGCCCGTGGGCGTGTTGTTGCAGGGGGCCGGGTTCGGGATCGTGGCGTTGATCGTCGCGGAGCTGGTGATCCGGCGGGCCGGGCGGCGGCTCGAGCTGCTCGATTAGTGCTATTGCCGACCACTCAGCCGAGAAATGACGGAGCAATCAGCAATCAGGTGTCAGCCTTCAGCTCCGGCGGGAGGCGATGTGCGGGCCTTCAGGATTTGGCGGTGTGGCAGAAGGCGCATCGGCTTGCCGGCTGACGGCTTTGGCCGCTCGCTGCAATCACCTCAAATGAGCGGCGCGATGCCGTCAAATCGCCGGGCCCGGCAGCGGGTGCATCAGCGCGTCGACGTCGGACAGCGGGCCCTCCGCGGAGAAGAACGGAGCTTGCTCCGGGTTCGCCAACGCGTCGAGCAGGTCGACCGAGCGCCCGTCGAGCTCCGCGACCCGCGACACCAACCGCACCCCGTGGCTGTAGTCCGCGTACCCGACGCCGTGCCAGACGCTCACCGGCTGGATCGGCGCGCCGTCCGGCTGGTGCCAGCCGTAGATCGCTACGCGATACCGGCGCTCCCACAGCCGCGTCGACAACACCACGTCCTTCTTGTGGCCCGCCACCAACGCGTCCGGGGGGCCGCCGAGCGCCTGCTGGACTCGGGCCTCGTGCTCCAACACGTACGCCATCGAGCGCATCTGGTCGCACGGCGTCATCGGGTCCGGCACGAGCCGGATCGGCGCCGCCGCCCAGATGGCGTCGACCATCGCCGGCGTGGGCAACACGCACCCGCTCGCCTGCGCGACCCGCGCCGCCGTCGGGTAGTCGACGGGCACCCGCACGTGATCGTCGTCGGTGCCGACCGCGAGGTAGTCCGGCGTCACCCAGATGATGGCGCGGCCGTCGGAGCCCGGCATCGGCACCGGCACGAGGCGACGCAAGAAGTCGGGCACGTTGCCGTCGACCATCGCGTCGCCCACCGCGGCGTACCGCTCGGCGTCGGGCAGATCGCAGGTCAACGCCGCGACGGTCGCGCCGCCGTGCGCCCCGGACGGGCGGGCGCGGAACGGGTCGGGGCGATCGAGGGTGGGGAGCGCGAAGGCGGGGAAGGGGAGGGCGAGCGCGCCGAGGGAGGCGAGGACGTGGCGGCGGGAGAGCTGCATGGGCGTCCGGGGGCAGTGGGTCGATCCTGACACGCCGGCGCTCGATCGGTCAAGAGGGCGCGTGCATCATCGCCCTTGAACCTGACAAATCAGCACCCCTGCTCGACGTCCGAGCAGCAGCGGAACCCCAGGTGGTAGTTCTTGTGACTGTTCGCGTCCATGACGCGCCCGCCGTGCCAGTAGGGCGCCCGCCAGCGGCACCAGTCCTCGTGCGCCCGGTAGCTGTCCCAGATGAACCACGAGCCCTTCATCTCGGTGACGCCCAGCGTCGTGCTCCCGGTCGACGTCATGTCGCCGGGTGCGAGCGGCAGGTTCATGTGCTCCGCGGCGTTGCCGTGCTGGTCCGCGACGCCCAGCGGGCTCCTACACTCCGGGAACGCCCCGGTCGGGTAGGTGTTCGAGCCGCACTCGGCCCACGTACCGCCGCTGCACGTCGACGACTTCACGCTGGCCGCGGCGCACACCCCCGACCGCTGCTCCGGGCCGTACGCCCACCGCTTAGCCGCCGCCATCGCCGTGTTGTGGGCCGACCGCATCAACTTCTGTGCGTCGCCGTCGGACTTCCCGGCGGCGAGGTCGAACCGGTAGTCGGGCGGGAGCGCGGCGCCTTGGCACGCGCCCTCCCACTCGTGGGCGTCGCACAAGCGCTTTCCGACGGCCCGACACGCCTGCTCGGCCTCCGCCGCCCGCACCCACACGACCGGGTACTCGCACGGCACGTTCGGGAACTCGAGCACGTCGATGCACGCCGTCGCGTCGGTGGGCTTCTGGGTGGCCGGATCGTACAGCGGCGCCATGTACGGCCCGCCGCAGATGGCTTCGTTCGCTTCGTTTCGCCAGGTCACCCCTTGCTCGGCGAGCTTCGCCTGGCACGCCTCGACCGTCATCGGGTGCTTGGTGAGCGCCGGGTTGCCCGTCCCCATCTGCGACGAGCCCGCGAACACCGCGCTGAGCGCCGCCGCTTGATCCGCCGACAACCCGTGCACCTCGGTGACGCGCGCTACGATCGCGGCGATCTCGGCCTCGCGGGGGCTCGCTTGCCCCAACGCGACCGCCGCGCCGCCGACGCCGACGAGCGCGCCGATCGAGACCATCAGGGTACGCGTGCGCATCTCCGCCCTCCTGTCAGGGACGACGCCGGGTGACGTAGAAGAAGTCCCGGTTGTCGCTGAAGCTGACGAACCGGGGCTGGGTGATGCCGTCCTTGGCCTTCTTGTCGAGCACCGCCATGCCGGTGTCCAAGTGGAAGACCTGCCAGGCGTCGGCTTCGAACCGGTGCAACGACAAGTACGTGTGCTCGAGCGCGTTCATGTCGAGCAGCATGCCATACCGGCAGCCGAAGCTGGCCCACACCGCCGCCATCGCCGACGGGGTCGCTGCCGAGAACCAACCGTACAGCAGGTACGGCGTGTCGCCGTTGTCGATGATGCACGCGCCGGCGCGCAACGACCGCAGGTTGCCCTCGACCGAGCCGGACCAGTTGCCCTGCGACCAGCTCCGCACGAGGTCGCCCGCGCGCGGGGTCCCGTCCGGCGTGGTCTCCAGCACCGGCACACCGTTCTGGCGCGCGTGCCGGACCCGCCAGAGCTCGGCGTCGTCGGCGTCGGACCACGTGCGGAGGTCCACCGTTCCGTCGGCGTCGATCACGAACGTCGCGAGGCCCGGCTGCAGCGTCGACAGCACGGCGCCGTTGCTGACGAAGCCGTAGTGGGAGTTGTTGTTCACCTTGGCGAGGTCGCCGCTGCGCATCGCGCCGTGGCTCCGCTTGAACCCCCCGACGAACGTAGCCACGACGTCGGCCAAGGCGTATGGCGGCACCCGCCCGGTGCGCGCGAACGGCGCGACGGTGTCGAACCCGTCGGGGCCTGGGACCGGCGTGGAGCGGCTGAGCCGCTCGGACCACCCGACGCGCGGGTGATCGGTGCCGAGCTCGAAGTCGAAGTCGAACGCGTCGAGGCGGAACGCGACGTGCCACACCAACGCGGTGCGCTCGATGCTGTCGAGCGGGTTGATCGACGCCCCGAGCGCGCTGACGATCGCCGGGTCGACGAGCTCGGGCAGGACCGCGCTCACGAACACGTCGGGCACGCCGTCGACGCCGTACCAGCGCCCCGCTTCCAGCGCGGCGCCCGCCTCCACGCCGGACAGCGGCAGCCCGAGGCCGGTCGGCTCGAGCGCGGCCCCGGCCCGCGCCGCGTCGAGCAGCGGCCGCGGCGGCCCACCCT
>CAIUDO010000295.1 GCA_903897935.1 uncultured Pseudomonadota bacterium | reverse complement strand
GCCGCCCACCAGCCGCCGCGCGACCTCGACGCGACGGGCCTCGACCCGCTCGGTGTGGGCGCTGGCCCGCCCGAGCTGGTCCTTGGCGTCGGCCTCGTCGACCAGGGACCACCCAGCGGGCACGAGGTGCCGCACGCGCGTGAGGATGGCCTGCCGCTCGCCCTCCGGATCGTCGCTCACCGACGCGAGGGCGGCGAGGTTCGCCACCACCACGAGGCGGGTGCCGGGCGCGCCGCTTGCGACCAACTCGGCCATGAGCTGCCGCTCCTCGGCCCCGAGCGGCGCGGTGAACGGGGTGGCCCACACCATCGCGTGCGCGCCCAGCAGGCGGTCCTCGTCGCCGGGATCGAGCGCGCCGCCGGAGAGCACGACCGCGTCGAAGCCGACCTCGCCGCCGCCACCGAGCGCCCGGGCCAGCCGCCCCGCGACCGCCCCGTCGGTGCCGAGCACCACGACCGTCGGGCGCTCGACCAGCCGACGCGCCGCGTGGCGCCACACCCCAGCGGCCGCCGGGTCCCCCGCGTCCACCAACGCTTGCTCCAACGCCCGGACGTCGAGGCTCATCCGACCGCCAGCAGCGCGCGCGTGCGGCGCTCCAGGGTGTCGTCGTCGATCGGGTCGCGGGGGGTGATCCCGGTGACCTCGGCGTACGCCGCCGAGCTCGCGAACAGCTCCAGCGCGGCGAGTCGCTTGTGAAGCCAGGGTCGATCCGCGATCAGCTCCGCGAACCGCCCGGGGCTCTCGGCGCGGCCCGCCCGGAGCTGATCGAGGTACGCGCTCGGGTCGACCTCCGATTGGCCCCCCAGCGACACCCGCAGCATGGCGCGCCCGGCGTCGTCGACGCTGCGGCACACGAGCAACCCCGCGCGGTCGGCGACGACCTCGGCCGCGCGGTGCCAGCGCGACAACGCGAGCCGCGCCCCCAACGAGACCGGCGCCACCAGCAGCTCCAGCGCGGGCCCCAACACCTTGCGCGCGGCGGCGCCGATGCCCCCGGTGTCGGTCAACAACGCGTAGCAGGTGCTGCCGGTCACCGTGCCCGCCGCCACCATGCCGACGGCCCGCCCGAGCGCGAAGCTGCGCTCCCCCGACGACGCCGCCGACAAGAAGAACGCGCTCGACACCACGAACGCGCGCCCGTCGGTGCCGATAGCGCCCTGCCGCGCCATGGTGATCGACGTCGCGAGGCCGGGCGGCACCGGCACACCCAGCACGCGCGCGGCGCCGAGCAGCTCGGTCCAGGCCTCACCGTAGGCGCGTGGCCCGAGGTATACGCCGTCTTCGAGCCACTCGGCGCGCTGGAGCGACACCACGGTCTCGAGCGCGTCTTCCAGCCGGGCCCGCGCGACGCCTTCACGGAACGGGAGCGGGACACTGGCGAGGCGAGCCCAGCGCGGCACCTCCCGAGAAGGCCCCACCGTGGCCACGAAGTCCGCGAGCGACGCATAGGGGACGACGGGCACCTGCACCTCCGCGCGTGCGCCCATCGATACACCCGGAAACGTGGCCGACCAGCCCGCGGCGCCCATTTCGGGCCCCACCGCGCAGGCAGGAGCGCGAGATCCCGCACGGATAGACAAAGCGCGCGAACCTCCCAAGAAATTCTCTCTTTCCTCTTGATGACCCGCGCGACGCGCGGTATCGACCATGAGAGGACAAAACCATGCATCGACCCGTCGTATTGGTCGTCGACGATGAGGAGGATTTGCTCCACTTGCTCAGCACGGCGTTCGGGGTGGCCCTCCCCGGCGTCGAGGTCGCGTCGGCGCGCACGGGCGCCGAGGCGCTGGCCGTGATCGAGCGCGTCGCGAGCCGCGGAGCGCGGGTGGGCGCCGCCGTGCTCGACCACGTGCTCGAAGGGGAAGACGGCCTCGCGCTGGCCGACGCGGTGCGCACGCGCAGCGCGGGCGCCTCGGTGCTCCTGTACACCGGGCGCGCGGACGAGCAGACGGTCGCTCGGGCGCGCGCGAAGGGGGTCCAAGTGTTGTGGAAGCCGACCACGCTGACCACGTTGGTCCAGGTGGTCGAGCGCGCGGTGGCGGTCAGCGCCGCCTGAAGACCCGCTACCCTCGGTTCCGCGCCGCGCCGACGCCGCGCCCATCGAGCCGGTGCAGCAGGTCGTCGACCATCAACAGGGTCAGGCCCCACAAGCGCACGCCGTCGAAGTCGACGCACGGCAGGTCGAGGTCGAAGCCGTGGCGCGACCACTTCATCATGCCGCGCCCGTCGCCCGCGAGCAGGCGCTCGAGCGGGAACCGGTGCACGCCGGCGACCTCCTCGGCCTGCAGCGCGAACGCCGCGGGCGCCTCGGCGGCGAACACGTACGGGCGGATGACCAACGCCGGCTCCACGCCGACGGTCCGCACCTCGTCGAGCTCCCCGATGAGGTGCGCGCGCCCGAGGTCGACCCCGACCTCTTCGCGGGTCTCGCGGATCGCGGTGGTCAGGGTGTCCGGATCCGCCGGGTCCTTCCGCCCGCCGGGGAACGAGACGTGGCCGCTCCACGGGTCGGTCGGCTTGACCGCCCGCCGGATGAACAACACGTCCTCACCGGGCATCAGCACCATCGCCACCGCAGCCATCGGCCCATGTTCTTGCTTCACCCTCACGGGTGGGCGCGTCAGCGCACGCCGTACGGACTCCAGCACCCGACCTCCACGGTTTTGCCCATGACCCTCGAGGCAGATAGTCCCCTCGCGGCCCGGAGCCACCCCCACCGATGAACGAAGACGAACCGAAGCCGGCGCCCGCCCCCGCGGGGCCCAAGTCGGGCGGCGCCGACGCCGACAAGGACATGGGCGGCGGCATCCTCGGGGTGCTGCGCACGTGGGGCCCGCCGATCCTGGCGGTGTTGTTCATCCGTGCGTTCATCTTCGAGCCGTTCCGCATCCCGTCGGGCTCGATGGTGCCCACGCTGCTCATCGGCGATCAGGTCGTCGTCTACAAGTCGGCGTACGGTGTGTGGCTGCCGTTCACGAACGTCGAGCTGGTCGACCTCGGAGACCCCGAGCGCGGCGACATCATCGTGTTCGAGTACCCCAAGAACCCGTCCGACAACTACATCAAGCGCGTGGTCGGCATCCCGGGGGACCGCATCTCGGTGGCCGACAACCGGATCACCCTCAACGGCGTGCCGCAGCCGGTGATCCAGCACCCGAGCGGGCCGACGTTCGACTACGAGGACGACACCTGCCGAAAGCGCCCGATGAAGCACTGGGAAGAGGACCTGTCGGGCGTGCGGCACACCATCTTGACCAGCGGCTTCGGCAGCGGCCCCGACCGCAGCGAGATCGTCGTCCCGGACGATCACGTGTTCGTCATGGGCGACAACCGCGACAACAGCGAAGACAGCCGCAGCTGGGGCTTCGTCCGGTACGACCAGATCAAAGGCAAGGCGCACATCGTGTGGATGTCGTGGTGGTCGTGCACCGGCGCGTACGGCTCGATCCGCGGCGACCGCCTGTTCCATTCGCTCTACGGCGAGCCGCCCTGATCCCGCACCCGCGGCGGCGGCACCGGGGTGACCATCGCGCCCAGCTCGGCGAGGCGGCGCTCCAATTCGGCGCGTCGCACCGAAGTGTGCCGTAGGAACGCGGACAGCCGCAGCAGCATGTTCCAGAGGACCTTCACGGCCAGCGTCGGGCTCGCGCGCAGCAGGCTGAAGAAGGCGTCGCGGTCGATCGCCAGCAGCTCCGTCTCGCCCTCCGCGACCGCCGACGCCGAGCGAACGGGCTCGTCGAGCAGCGACATCTCACCGAAGTTCGAGCCGACCTCGAGCACCGTGATCGGCACGTCGTCGCGCTCGATGCGCACCCGGCCTGCCATCACCAGGAACAGCTCACGGCCCGGTTCGCCCTGGGCGAAGATTCGGGCTTCGGCGCGAAACCGGCGTGGTCGGGTCATCTTGGCGATCTCCCGCAGCTCGGCCTCGGTGCAGTGCGCGAACAGGGGCACCGGGGCCAACGCCGCGAGGCGACGGCGCGCCCACTCAGGCTCCGACGGGGCGCCGCTCCCCATCTGCGCGGCGACCCCGACCAACGGGAGCGGCCGGGCGCCCGCCGACAACGCTGTCTGCAGGCCATCGAGCGGCTCATCGGTGAACACCGAGTGGAGCACGCCCTCGGGCACGCTCCGGTGCAGCGGGCCACAGCACGCGACGAACCGATCCTCCTCGGCCACCTCGATGCACAGCGTCTCGGGGCGCACCGAGGGCTCGTCGCCCAGCGCCACGATGGTGGCCCGCACGCCCGGGCTGGTCGGGTCGCCGACGTGGTCGACGGTGAGCTGGTGCACGAGGCCGCGGCGGACCAGGTAGATCCGCCCGTCTCCCACGTGGCCGATGAACGCCTCGTGGCGGGTGAGCCACACGAGGTCGAGCGTCACTCGGAGGCCCTCGCGGCGGCGCGCGAACGCGTGCACCTCCTGGGCAGCCCGCCCGATCGCGGCGTCGATCACCGCGAGCAGCTGGTTGCGCAGGTCGTTGGACGGCGACGCGACGAAGCGCGCGAGCAGGTCGTCGTGGTGCGCGAGGTGGCGGCGCACCGCCTCGAGCGCGAGCCGTACGCCAGCGCGGCCGTCCGCCGCCGCGCCGGGCGCGTCGGCGACCGCGACCAGGCCGAGCCGCGCGTCGATGAGCACCTGCTCGAGCCACGCGGTCCCTTCACGGGCGGGGAGAAAGATGGAGGTCGTCGTCAGCATGGCTAGCCTCGACGCGCGTTGTACCCCGAGCAGCCGGCCAGCGCGCCAGCCCGAACGATGCCCGCGAGACGTCACGGCGTCATCAGGAGTTGTAAAACGCGCGGCCGCGGCGCCGCGACGCCGCGCTCTGTCGACTAAACCCCGATCGGAGGCCAAGGTATGCGGGTGGTTGGTTGCATCGCGGTGGCGCTGGTGAGCTGCGACGAGGCCGCGGAGGCCCCCAGCGGCCCGGTCACGCTCGACGGCCCGGCGGTCGTCACCACGCGTGCATACGGCCCCGTGGAGGGCGCGCCGCGCCTGCTGCTCGGCGACGGCAGCGAGATCGAGCCGACCGAGCTCATCGTCGAGCCCGCCGAGGTCGCGCGCGCCGAAGGCGACGTGGTGATCGCGGTTGGCCCCGGCGACGCCCGCGTCACCGTGCTGTCGGGCGCCGACCACTTCGTGTGGACGCTGCAGGTGCGCCCCGACGTTCGCGCCGAGCTGGTCCGCCCCCCCGAGGCCCTGGTCGCTGGCGCGCGCGAGCCCCTCAGCGCGACGGTCCTCGTCGGAGGCGTCGAGGCGGACGTACCGGTGACGTGGTCCTGTCAGCCCGCTGACGTCTGTCGGATGGAGGGCGCGGTGCTCGAGACGGTCGGTCCAGGGGCCGGGTGGCTCACCGCGCACGCCCCGGGCGGCGCCGCGGCGGTCCACGAGTTCCTCGTCGTCGCACCCTGACCGTTCCCTGGGTGGCCGGCCGCGCGCCTTGATACGCGCACGCAGGAGGCCCCATGCGGCGGATCCTGTCCGTGTTCGGTACCCGCCCCGAGGCGATCAAGATGGCGCCGGTGGTGCGGGCGCTCGAGGCTGACGCCAGGTTCGAGAGCCGGCTGTGCGTGACGGCGCAGCACCGGGGCATGCTCGATCAGGTGCTCGAGCTGTTCGAGCTGCGCCCCCACCACGATCTCGCGGTGATGACGCCCGGCCAGGACCTGTACGACATCACCGCCCGCGTGCTCGTCGGGCTGCGCGACGTGCTCGCCGCCGAGCGCCCGGACGTGGTGCTGGTGCACGGCGACACCACGACGACGCTCGCGGCGTCACTCGCGGCGTTCTACGCCCGGATCCCGATCGGTCACGTCGAGGCGGGCCTGCGCACCGGGGACCTCGACCGGCCGTGGCCCGAGGAGGCCAACCGGGTGCTGACCGATCGCCTCGCCCGGTACCTGTTCGCGCCCACCGACGGGTCGGCGGCGGCGTTGCGGGCGGAAGGCGTCGACGCCGGGCGGATCGTCGTCACCGGGAACACCGTCATCGACGCGTTGCACTGGGTGCGCGACCGCGTGCGGGCCGCCCCGCCGCCTACGAGCGCGTTCGGCAGCGCGGCGGCGGCCGTCGCGGGCGCTGGCCCGGTGTTGTTGGTCACCGGGCATCGCCGCGAGAGCTTCGGCGACGGGTTCGCGAGGATCTGCCAGGCGCTTCGGACCGTCGCCCACGATCACCCCGACGTCGACGTGGTGTGGCCGGTCCACCTCAACCCGAACGTGCTCGGGCCGGTGCGGGCGACGCTCGGCGCGTTGCCGAACGTGCACCTGCTCGAGCCGCTGTCGTACGCGCCGTTCGTGTGGCTGATGGATCGGGCCACCGTGGTGCTCACCGACTCCGGCGGCATCCAAGAAGAGGCGCCGAGCCTCGGCAAGCCGGTGCTGGTGATGCGCGATACCACTGAGCGGCCGGAGGGCGTCGCGGCGGGCACCGTGCGCCTCGTCGGCACCGACGTGGCGCGGATCGTAGACGGCTGCGCCACCCTGCTCACCGACCCGGCGGCGCGCGCCGAGATGCAGCGCGCGCACAACCCGTACGGCGACGGCCTCGCGAGCGCGCGCATCCTCGACGCCCTGGCGACCTGACGTCAGCGCCAGCGGCGGTGCCCCCACACCACGCGCACGGACGGCCGGTACACCACCGGCGCGGGCCGGAACACTACCGCCGGGCGCACGACCGTCTGCACGACGGGCGCGGGCGGCGCGGCGGCCACCATCGGGCCCTCGGTCCAGTAGCCGGGCACCCACTCCCACTTCCGGGTCAGCGGGTAGTCGTACCAGTAGCCGGGCACCCACACCGCGCCGGGGAACGGCGCCGCGCCGGGCTGCTCGGCGACGGGCGCCGGAACGCCGTACGACTTCACGACCATCGGCTCGGCGGCGTAGCCCGCGCCGTCGTACGGCACGGCCAGCTCCTGCGCGCCCGCGACCCCGGCCCACAAGCCAGCACCACAGAGCGTCACCAGACGAAACAGACGGGTCATCGGTCCTCCTCGGGCTCGTCGCCCCGCGCTCGTTCGCGCAGCCGTGCAACGTCGGCGCGTGCGCGTCCTTCGAGCGGCTCGCGTCGCAGAACGTCACGTTACGAGCGCCGACACTCCCGGGCCCGCTGTGTCACCGTCCCCGACCGACCCCCCCAGAGGCGGCATCGCCGCCAGCGTGCTCGTCGCCCTCGGCATCTTCGTGAGCCGGGTGGCCGGGCTGGTCCGCGAGGCGGTGTTCAACCACTACTTCGGGCTCTCGGCGTACGCCGACGTGTTTCGGGCTGCGCTGCGGCTGCCGAACCTCGTCCAGAACCTGCTCGGCGAAGGCACGCTGTCGGCGTCGTTCATCCCGGTCTACGCGCGGCTGAACGCCGAAGGGCGCACCGACGAGGCCCGCCGGCTCGCGGGCACCGTGCTGGCCGGGCTCACCGCGCTGGCGGCGGTCGCGGTCCTGGTCGGCGAGCTGCTCGCCCCGTGGATCGTGGCGATCTTCCTGCCGGGCTTCGAGGGCGTCCGCTACGACGCCACCGTCGACGCGGTCCGTGTGCTGTTCCCGATGACGGGCGTGCTGGTGGTGTCGGCGTGGGCGCTCGGCATCCTCAACAGCCACCGCACCTTCTTCTTGCCGTACGTCGCGCCGGTGATGTGGAACGTCGCGATCGTGGCGGCGCTGGTGGTCGGCGGGGAGGCGCTCGGCCTCGACGCGCGCGCGCACGTGCTGTTCACCGCGTGGGGCGCGTTGGTGGGCGCGCTCCTGCAGCTCGCGGTGCAGGTGCCGACCGTGCTCCGCTTGGTCCCCGGCGTGCGGCCCGCGTGGGCGACCTCGGACGCGGGCGTGCGGGAGGTCGTGCGCACGGCCGGCCCCGCCGTATTCGGGCGCGGCGTCGTGCAGATCGGGGGTTACCTCGATCAGGTGCTCGCGAGCTGGCTCGCCACCGGGGCGGTCGCCGCGATCGGCAGCGCGCAGATCCTCTACATGTTGCCGATCAGCTTGTTCGGGATGGCGGTCGCGGCGGCCGAGCTGCCCGAGATGGCGTCGGCGCGCGCGGACGTGCTCGTCGGGCGGGTGCGGTCGGCGACCGCTCGAGTCGCCTACTTCGTGGTGCCGTCCGTCACGATGTTCTTCGTCGCCGGGGATACGATCGTCGGCGCCCTGTTCGAGCGCGGCGCGTTCACGGCGACGGACAGCCGCGTCGTGTGGTGGGTGCTCGGCGGGTACTCGGTGGGCTTGCTCGCTTCGGCGACCTCGCGGACGTTGTCGTCGGCCAGCTACGCGCTCGGCGACAGCAAGGCCCCGGCGCGCGCCGCGACGGTCCGGGTGATCAGCTCGGCGGTGCTCGGCCTCGTGTTCATGGCCTCGCTCGAGCCGATCCCAGGCCTCGGATGGGCGACGGCGCCCCTCGCCGGGTGGACCGTCGACGGGCGCCCGCTCGGCGCGGCCGGGGTCACGCTCGGGACGGGCGTCGCGGCGTGGATGGAGTGGTGGCTGCTGCGGCGCTCGCTCGCCGCTCGCCTCGGCGCCATCGGGCTCGGCGCGGGCGCCTGGGTCCGCCTGATCGGCGTCGCGGCGCTGGCCGGGACCGCCGCCGCGTTCGTGCGCGTGCTCATGGCGGGGGTGCACCCGATGATCGCGGTGGTGCCGGTCGTCGGCGCGTTCGCGCTCGTGTGGGGCGCTGGCACGTTCGTGCTCGGGGTGCCCGAGGCCCGGGCCCTCGCGGCGCGCCTGACCCGGCGCCGCCGCTGAGCGCCGGAGCGGTTCGGTTATGCTGTGTGGGGGCCGGGTTGGGCCCGGAGGCAAGATGGCGACGTGGGAAGGCGTGGTGCGCCGCGCGAGCCGCGAAGTGCAGGTCGAAGCTTCGGCGGGCGAGCTGTCGTTGACCATCAGCCGGACCGCGCCCTCGGGCGCGATCCGCGAGCAGCGCGTGATGGTCACCCGGTACCGCGCGTGGGACCGCGACATGATCGAGATCCGCTCCGCGTTCGGGGAGGCCGGTCGGTACGCCGCCGAAGGGTTGCTCGCGGAGAACCTGGGGTTGCCGCTCGGCGCCATCGCGATGCACGGGCGGTACCTGGTGGTCGTCCAGAAGGCGTGCCTCGAGGACCTCACCGACGACGGCGCGTGGTTCTTGGTCGCGCGGATCGGCGATCTCGCTGACGCGCTCGAGGGCCGCAGTGGGGCCGACGTCTACTGATACGGTCCTCCGGGCGCCGTTCGCGTCGGATCCGGTGTGGGTCGCGCCCGGGCGCGGCGTCGTCTCGCGGGACCCCGCCGCGTTCGCCGGGTGGCCGGTCGATCCGGCACGGATCGTCGACGCGCTGGCCGGGTTGCACGACGCGCCGCGCCGCTCGTGGTGGGCCGGGGTCGCGCGGGTGCCGCCCGGCTGGTCGGTCACGCTCGGCCCGGACGGCGCGCGCTGGTCGGAGGTAGCCTCGCACGATCCGGAGGTTCACCCGGCAGCGTCCGTGGACGCGCTGCGATCGGCGTTGGCGCGATCGGTCGCGCGGCGCCTGCCCGACGGGCCCGTCGCCAGCTTGTTGTCGGGCGGGCTCGACAGCGCCGCGGTCACCCACCTCGCGGCCCGGCGGGCGCCCGTCACCGCGTTGTCCGCTCGCTTCGAAGGGTTCCCCGAGGCCGACGAAGACGCCGCGCCCGCGCTCCCGGCCGGAGCGGCGTGGCGCCAGGTGCCGTGCGGGGCGCTCCGCCAGTGGACGGACCTGCCGCCGAGCGCGACGCCCCCAGGCAGCATCAACCTCGTCTTGCACGCGGCTCTCGCCCGATCCGCTGCCGACGCCGGATTGCACGTGCTGCTCGGCGGGAGCGGCGGCGACTACGTGGTCGGCCACGGTTGGCCGATGCTCACCGGCCTCGCCCGTCGCGGGGACGTGCGCGCGCTGCTCACGTTGGCGCGTGGGCTGGCGCGAAACGGTCACGGCGGCGACGCGGCGTCGATCGTGCGGGTGTGGGGGGTGCGCCCCCTGGTGCCCGGGTGGGCGCGACGGGCGCGACGGGGGCGCGACGTACGCCACGCACCTGGGTGGCTGCGGCCCGAGGTCGTCGCGGCGCACGACGTGGAGGCGCGGCTCGCGCGCGCGTGGGCGGCGTGGGCCGACGCACCGCCTACCGCGGTCGCCGAGCACGACCGCCTGCTCGCCGACCCCGGCCACGCGCCGATCGTCGAGGGGTTGACCGCCGTCTGCGCCGCGTACGGCGTGTCCTTGCGGCTGCCGTGGCTCGACGGCGAGGTCGTCGCGGCCGCGCGGGCCATCCCCGAGCACGCCCGGCTGCTCGGCGGGCACGCGCGCGGGGCGGTGCGGGAGGCCCTCGCCGGGATCGTGCCGGATCCCGTTCGGTACCGCACTGGAAAGGCGGTGTTCGGTCGATGGTCGTGCGCGACGATGCGGCGCGATCGGCCCCACCTGGAGCGCGCGCTGGCCGACCTCGACGCGCTCGCGGCGTGGGTCGACCCCGACGCGCTCCGCCTGGAAGTGCGTGCGTTCCTCACCGGCGACGACGACCGCTGGCGCGCCGCCTGGGTCGTGGGATCCTTGGTCCCGTGGCTCCGCCGCTGAAGGCCCGTCGTTCCCACGGAGATGCGTGCCCCGTTGATCCACACGCGCGACCAGGATCTCGCCGTAGAACCGCTCACGTTCGTGTCGCCAGGACACCGCCGGGACGAGCGAGGCCGCGCGGGTACGGGCGGATGCAGCCTGGGACACCGAACAGGAGGGAGCGACGGACTTGATGCCCGCGCAAGGTGGGGGCCCCGAGGCGCCTGGAGCCCACGTCGGCGCTCCGGGTCCGGCGGGCTGCAAGCCCGCGGTCCGGCGGGCTGCAAGCCCGCGCTCCCAATCGTGGCGTCAGCGCTCCCGGCGGGCTGCAAGCCAGCGGTCCGGCGGGCTGGAAGACCGCGCTCCCAATGGTGGCGTCGGCGCTCCCGGGCGGTGCGGTCGGGGCGTCATCACGAGCCAGAACGGAGCCGCAGACGTCGTCGGCAAGCCGAACGCTCCCAAGATCATACTGGAATCACTGTTCTTGGGCCGCGGCGGGTGTCGTCGCCCAGCGGTGCCAGGATTCGTCCGCACACGCCACGACGTGTCGACCGTTCGCCCGCAGCCACCGCGGCCGCGGTACCTCTGGCGCGAGGGTGGAATGCACGTGCTCATCGTCGGTGCGACCGGCCGCACCGGCCGCGACGTAGTCGCCGTCGCCGTCGCAGCGGGTCACCGCGTCACCGCGTTCGCGCGGTCGGCCGATCGGACCGAGTGGCCCGCCGGCGTGACCGCCGTAGCCGCCGACGTGCTCGACCCCGTCGCCGTCGACGCGGCGATGGTGGGCGTGGACGCAGTCATCGTCGTTCTCTCCATGGTGCGGGCCAGTGACTCGCCGTGGTCCCCCATCCTCACCCCGCGCGACCTCCACAGCCGCGCTGCAGCGGTCCTCACCGCCGCCGCCGCCAAACACGGCGTCCGGCGCTACGTCACCCTGTCCGCGCACGGGGTGGCCGACGCCGCCCCTCGCGCCGGGTGGTTGTTCCTTGGCCTCGTTCGGGCGAGCAACATCGGCGTCGCCTATGCGAACCTCGCCATCGCCGAGGACATCGTCCGCAGCAGCTCCCTGCGCTGGACGATCGTGCGGCCCACCCGCCTGACGACCGGCCGACCCTCCGGCCGCTGGCGCGCTGCCGCAGACCTGGTCACGACGAGCCTCGACCGTATCGCTCGCGCAGACGTCGCCGCCTTCCTGCTGGGCGTCGCCACCTCGGACGACCACTTGCGCGAGGCCGTGAGCCTCACGGGGAGCCCCGCATGACCAAGCCCGTCTTCGCAGTCCTTGGCGCCACCAGCGGCATCGGCCTGGCGCTCTGCCGTCAGCTCGCGCCGACCGGTCGTCTGCTGCTCGGCGCCCGCAAGCAAGACGCCCTCGAGGCTCTCGGCGTGGAGCTGGGCGCGCCGTGGGCGACCGTCGACGCCACCGCCGGTGACGCCGTCGATGCGTTCCTCCAGCGCGCGCTCGACACCCATGGCCAGCTCGACGGCGTCGTATGCGCGGTCGGCAGCATCATCCTCAAGCCCGCCCACCTCACGACCGACGAAGACTGGCGCCGGACGCTCGCCCAGAACCTCGACGCCGCCTTCTTCACCGTCCGCGCCGCCGCCCGGAAGATGAAGGGTGGCGGCAGCGTCGTGCTGTTCTCGACCGCCGCTGCACGCGCCGGATTGCCCAACCATGAGGCGATCGCGGCCGCCAAGGCCGGCGTCGCGGGGCTGGCTCGCTCTGCCGCCGCCACGTACGCCCCGCGCGGCCTGCGGTTCAACGTGATCGCGCCGGGCCTCGTCGACACGCCGCTCGCGGCCCACCTCACGGGGAACCCGCGGGCGCGCGAGGTCTCCGAGCGGATGCACCCGCTCGGCCGCGTGGGCACCGCGGACGAGGTCGCGCGGCTCGCGGCCTTCCTGCTCGACCCCGGCAACAGCTGGATCACCGGCCAGGAGTTCGGCGTCGACGGAGGGCTCGCCACCGTCCGCCCCCAATCCCGCCCCTGACACGTGAGGAGGACCCATGTTCGGTTGGTTCAAACGCGACCCCGTCGCTGAGGCGCGCAAGGCCTACGAGGCCCGCCTGACGGACGCCATGAACGCGCAGCGCCAAGGCGACGTGGTGCGCGCCGCTGCCATGCACGCCGACGCCGCCGTGCTCCTCGAGCGGCTGGAGGCCGCCGAGGCCGCCCAGGCCAACCGCCGATAGACGCGTCGGCATCTGCTGCGTAAGGCCACAGCGTCGGGCTGGACGCGAAGTGGGTGCGTCAGCGGCCGAACAACGATCACAGTCGCTAACGCGCAGGCCCCACCGCGACGACCAATGGCGCCGGGGCATCAGCCCAGAGCGTAGTCCAAACGAGGATGTCCCGGAACGCTGTCTCGATCGCGGACGCGACGCTCTCGGCCACCGCGCGCGAGCCCTCGCTGCGATAGAGAACCTCGATCCCGTCCCGCGGCGTCTTCGCCGCGCCGCCCTTGACTGCGGGGGTCGCATCCTCCTCGGAGCGGCCGAAGCACGTGCCGACGCGCGCCACGGCCTCGGAGCCGCCACCGGCGTCGAGGACCTCGGCCCAAGGCCCGCGGAACCACCACTGGGACCCGCACACCTGCGCCCCGTCGGCGTCGAGGAGGAGGAGGCCGTCGCCCCCCTCAACCACGCCGAAGCGAAAGGTGCGCACCACCTCCGTCTCTGTGCGCCCCTCGCAGGCCGCGACCAGGTCGAGGCGACTGCCGTTCAAGGCCAACGTGCCGGTAAGGGCCCTGTCCGCACCGGCGCAGGTCGTCTCCGCAGGCCTGAGCCCGTCCGGACGGGTGAAGCGCAGCTCGAACGTGCCCTGAGGCAGGTCGAGCGTCATCGCTCCACACTGCCGGCGCACGTCCAAGGCGGCCGCGAAGGTGGTGGCCTCTGGCCAGTTTGGCTCGAGGCTGCACATCGCTGGGACGGCCGACATGTCCGTCCAGATCATGTCCCAGACGCGCTCGGCGCCGCCCTGATAGATCGTCGCCTCGACCTTCACAACGTCCGCCCCTCGCCGAAAATACCGAACGTAGCTACCGTTCGTGCTCTCCCAGGCGCCCCACAAGGGCCGGGGTGTAAAGTGCGCCTCGGTGAGGGCCGCGACGACCGCGCTGTCGACCTTGTCCCAGTCATCGTCGGGCGAGGCGAGGCGGACCCGGTCCGCATCCTGCTGGACGACGAGCTGCGCGGCTCCGGCGAGGTCCATTCCGTGCCAAGGCTCTGCGTGCGCCGATGGTGCCCAGAAGATCATAGGTTCGTCCTTCGTGGAAAGCAGCCGTCGAGCGGAGCGATGACCTCGTCGACCTGCCACCAACGCACACCGCGCCATCCCGCGCTCACGGGTTGCAAACGCGACCCCGCGCCGAGCACGAGCGGGTCTGCGTCGGCGACGGCGGCGTTCACGCATGCCGCGGGCCAGTCGCGGGCGCGTGGGGTAGCATCCCCATCGAGGAGGTTCTCATGGTGCCCTCGTTTCACGCTTGGCGCCGTCCCGGCCGGGCCACCTGATGCGCTCCATCGTGCTGTTCATGATCGCGACGGCATGCGCGCGCCCCATACCCGCCGATAATGGCCCCGGACAGGATACGGCGGCGCCGCCGACTGAACCGACCAGCGAACCCACAGCGGACCTAGGGTGCTGGAACGGGGACGCCAATCTCGACGAGAGCAACGTGCATCAGTTGGCCCCCTATACGTGCATTACCGGGGACCTGTCCGTCTCGTCCCACGAGTTGTCCTCGCTGGAGCTGCCGTTGCTCACCACGGTCGGCGGCAGCGTGGAAATCATCGGCAACCTATCGATGACACACATGGACCTCGGCGCGCTCACCTCGGTCGGCGGGGCCCTGCGCGTCACCAACAACTGGGCGCTGACGAGCCTGGCTGGCCTTGCTTCGCTCACCTCCGTGGGTTGGTCCATGAACATCGAGCACATGCACGCCCTGACGAGCCTGGACGGCCTTGGTTCCCTCACCTCGGTAGGGACCGACATGGATTTCTACAACAACGATGCCCTGCGCAGCCTCGACGGCCTTGGTCCGGTCGCGGTCGGGCTGGACCTGCGGGTGCGGAACAACCCCGCGCTGATGAATCTGGAGGGCCTCGGAGCGGTCACCGCCATCGGGGGCGACCTGGAGGTGTTCGGCAACACGACGATGCAGAGTCTGACCGGGCTGGCCCCGATCCCCTCGGTCGGAGCGGACATCAGCATCGGCAGCAACCCCGCCTTGACGAGCCTGGACGGGCTGGCTTCGGTAACGTCCGTCGGGGGTTACCTGGAGATCACGTACAACAGCAGCCTGACGGATCTTGGCGGCCTTCGCGGCCTCACGTCCGTGGGGAAGAGTGTGCAGATCTGGTACAACGACTCCCTGCCTGATCTCGAGGGTCTCGGGGCGCTCAAGACCGTCGACTGGACCCTGGAGGTGGTCGATAACGACGCGTTGACGAGCCTGAGGGGGCTCGACGCCCTCATGTCGGTGGGCAGCTTGGTCATCGAGAGGAACGAATCGCTGCCGAGCCTCGATGGACTGGACAGCCTCTCGTGGATCGAATACTACGCGGAGATCCAATACAACAACAACCTGTCGAACCTGCGGGGCCTTGGGGCCCTCGCGTCCGTAGGCGACGACGTCATCGTGCTCGGGAACGAAGCGCTGCAGAGCCTCGACGGGTTGGACCAGCTCGTATCCGTCGAGGGTGACCTGATCGTCCGCAGCAACGCCGTCCTCACGAGCCTGCGCGGACCGAGTGCGCTCACCAGCGTCGGCGGCTTGTTCATCGATTCGAACCCGGCCCTGGAGAGCCTGGACGGCTTGGGCACGCTCTCGACGAATGGGGGTTACCTGAGCATCACCGACAACGCCGCGTTGACAACCACGGCCGGCCTCGACGGGCTCGAGTCGGTACATGCGTTGTACATCCACCACAACCGCGCGCTCTCCCGTCTGGATGGATTGGGCGCGCTCACCACCGCCGGCCGATCCTTGGACATCTTCAACAACCGCGCGCTTACGAGCGTGGACGGCCTGGCCGCCCTCTCCACCGTCGGGATCGGGCTGCACATCTACGGAAACCCGTTTTTGCCGCAGTGTGGGGTCTGCGCGGTGGTCGACCAGGTTGTCCCCACCCCACCCGACCTCCGGCTGGAGGGCAACGCCCCCGACGCCTGCCCGAGCACTTGTCTATAGTGCCGTGGCGCCGTGGGTGGCGGCTACGTTGCGGGGGCGTGGCGGCGCCTCGTCCCGTTGGCATCGGTGCGTCCATCCGGCTGCAGGCGACGCGCTCATGTCGGGCAACGGGGCGTGGGGCGGCTACCAGGCATCGCCGAAGACCACCACCATCGGGTCCACCCATAGGGGCTCACCGTCTTCGTCCCGCACGGCGTACGACGCGTTCAGCAAGAAGTCCCCGAACCCGTCGCCGTCCAGGTCGCCACCTCGAACCAACGAGCGGCCCGTTGCGTAGAAGGCGCCATCGCTGTTGTGTGCGATGTAGACCGTCTGCGCGTCGTAGAACGTCAGGCTGCCCTCCAACGGCCCCGCGAACACCGCTACCGCGCCTCGTGGGGGATCCGGGTTGCCCGCCGGCTCCGTGTAGTTCGACGCCACCGCCAGCTCCTCGACGCCGTCCGCGTTCAGGTCCCCCACGAACGCGATGTTCGACCCGATCGCCTCCCCGCCGCCTCCACCCCCTACCTGCGTCGCGACATCATCGAGACCGTAGGTTCCCGCCGAGAGGTCCGACCACACCCAAACCGTCCCTTCTCCTTTGTACATTCCGGTGTGCGCGTACGCGAGCTCGGGCAACCCGTCCCCCGTGATGTCGTGGCCCCCACGCAGGATCGGTTCGTGCCACCAGCAGCACATGAAGCCCTCGTCAAACCACTCGTCGGGGCGCTCGATGACCGTGTCGGCGTCTGCCTCGGTCATCACCGCGGGCGGTGGGCTCTGCACCACCGCGGCGATCACCTTGCTGACCGCGTTGGGGTCGAAGACCGAATAGCGCATGTTCGCCTCCGGCATCATCAGCAGGTCGTCGAGCCCGTCCCCGTCGACGTCGCCCGCTGATGACGTGAACCCCATGTCGGTGGACTTCGCGACCGCATCATCCGGTCCGAGCGACCCCGTGCCGGAGGCGTCGAACACGTACGCCACGTTCAAATGCGCGTCGTCGGACCCGCTCAGGACCAGCTCCGGCACGGCATCCCCGTCAACGTCCACCATGTCATTGCCCGTCCCCCGTAGGAGGACCGCCCCGACCCCCACCACGCGGATCCTTGCTACGTCGTCGAGGTTGCCGGACTCCGGGATCGGACCCTCGACCAGCCACGCACCCGCGTCCGGCATGCCGTCGTACTTCGCACCGCCAACGGTCGTTCCGACCCCGATGAGCAGGTCTGCTTTCCCGTCGCCACCCACGTCCGCCGACGACAAGGTGTAACCGGCAAAGCTGTCAGGGGGGGCGTCGAGATCGGCGAGACTGGCGGAGGCCGGCGCGGTAACTCGGCCGCATCGGGGAATCGAGATGACCTGAGTGCCCCCGAACGCCAGCTCTTCGTCACCGTTTCCGTCGAAGTCAGCGATTACGACCGCGTCAGCGGCTGTCGGGTTGAAATAGCCGGTTGTGGCGGCGCCCAGCGCGATCCAGGTCTCGGCGAGCGAGAGCTCGACCTCGCCCGGCTCGCCTGGCAAGCCCACCCCGTCGCAATCCTGGTCCACGCCGTCCCGGCACCAATCCTCTGCTCCCGGGTGCACCGATGCGTCCCGATCGTCGCAGTCGTCGCCGCCGTACTCCGGGCTGCCGTACCCGTCCCCATCCGCGTCTTCCCACGGGGCGTCGAACCCGTCGCAGTCCTGGTCGATGCCGTCCCCAGGCACGTCCTCGACCCCGGGGTGGATCGCGCTGTTGTTGTCGTCGCAGTCATCGGGCCATGGCCACCGGTCCCGATCGACGTCCACGACGTCGCTCCCCGAGCAGTCCTGGTCCAAGCCGTCGTACGGGACGTCCTCCGCGCCGGGGTGCACCGCGGCGTCGCCGTCGTTGCAGTCCTCGGGCGGCCCGAACCCGTCCCCGTCCACGTCGACCAGGTCTGCTCCGTCGCAGTCTTGGTCCACCCCGTCGTACGGTACCTCGGTGGCGCCAGGGTGCACCGCGAAGTCCTGGTCCGCGCAGTCCGCAGGCCACACGAACCCGTCGTGGTCGCGGTCGCGAGGGCCGGACGTCTCCCCGCGGTCCGCGCAGCCGAGCGCCAGCGCCACCAGGATCACCACGACCGGGCCCGCCCGTCGTTGGCCTTACGCAGCCGCGGCCAGCCCTCGGCGTAGTCGACGGTGCGGCGGCCGGTGCCCGATTGACTCGTGTCGATCTCCCAGAACCGACCGTCGTTGGTGGCCACGTAAATGAACCACCCCTGCACGACCGGAGACGACACCACGTCGATGGGCTCGACCAAGTGCTCACCCTCAGGACTCGTACCCAAATACTCATAGCAGTAGTCCCCGAGGTTGATCCCGTCGCTCAACCACGCTGCATCCGTGGACCGCTTGAAGTAGATACGAAGCCGCGGCGGCTGCGCCCCGTCGCAGCCCATCAGCGTAGGCGCCGCTGCGTTGTCGACGCACAGCGACGTCTCGGCGTCTCCCGGGCCACACGTGACCAGCGTGCCCGGCACCGCGGGATCCGCCGGGGCGATCGCGCCGGTGGGGACCACGTACGCCAAGAACGGCTCCGTGCCAGGTCCCGCTTGATAGATCGCCGCTACCCCCGGCGCCCAGACCGGGCCCTGGTAGCCCACCGGGAGCGGGATCGTCTCGATCGCGTGGTCGTACGGCGACACGAGGCAATCTCCCGATGGACACAGCGCGCTCTTCCGCGGATCGTACGCGAGGAACACCGCGGCGCGCTCGTTCGTGGTGTCTTGCATTCCGTGGAACGCCACCAGATCGACGTCCTCCGAGTCCGGGAAGTCGCCCACCACCAACGAGTGCTCCGCCGGGATCCGCCACTGGTCCGGGCCCGCTACCAGCTCCGCCATCTGCCCTTGCCACCGCACCCGATACGCCCGCGTGAGGTCGCCATCCACCGACACCGCGAACCGGAACGTCTCCCCGCGACGCCGAAGCGCGAGCGCGCCCGGCGAAACCGGCACCGGCTCACCCACGAACCCGTTCACGCCATCCACCGCGTCGTCGAAGTTGCACGAGTCCTCCCAAAGGGGCGTGCTCGCCGCGACCTCCTCGTCGTCGTCCCAGTGGTCGATCAGCGACAGCGCGGTGCCGTCCCAGCCCATCGACACCAAAGCGCAGTCGTACTCGGGGTTCTAGCAGGCTGCTGAAATAGTCGGAGCGTCGCACCGACCTTTTCGCGGACGTGCCGGGTGCGCTGCGGGTGATTCCTGGCGTTGGACGATCGCTTGAGCGCGTAGCGTTCCGCGCGAACGGTCGATGTGATGTAGTCGCG
>CAIUDO010000294.1 GCA_903897935.1 uncultured Pseudomonadota bacterium | reverse complement strand
GGGCGGCGGCGCTGGCGGCGGCGGCGGCCGTGGCGGCGGCGGCGGCTGGGACGGCGGTGGTCGTGGCGGTGGCCGCGGCGGCGACTGGTAGTCGCTTCGACCGCACCTTCGCGGTCGGTACCTAAGAGAGCCGGGCTTCGTGCCCGGCTCTCTTCGTTTTTGGGGTCGCCCGGCGGGCCCCGCGGCCGATCAGGTCGCGCTGGCGGCGCGCCCACGCGCGTCCCACACGCGGAAGATCTGCATGCCAGCGACCATCGCGGCGACGAACACCAGCACCGCCGATTGGCCCGATGGCACGGAGACGAGCGCCGGTCCCGGGCAATAGCCGCCGATGCCCCACCCGAGACCGAACAACGCGGCGCCTGCGACCAGGCGGCCGTCGATGTCACGACGCGTCGGCAACGCGAACGCGGGCGCGACGAGCGGAGCCTTCCAGCGGCGCACGATCTGCCACGCGACGGCGTACACCGCGACCCCGCCGCCCATGACGAACATCAGGCTCGGGTCCCACGCGCCCGCGACGTCGAGGAACCCGATCACCTTGTCCGGCCGGGTCATCCCCGAGATGACGAGCCCGACACCGAACAGCAGGCCGACGAACAGCGACACCCACCGCGTGCGCGTCACAGCGCACCTCCGAGCAGGTGCCCCACCACGAACGCCGCGATGCCGCCGGTCAGCATGAAGGTCCCGGTCGCCACCATCGAGCGCGGCGAGCCGCGCGACAGGCCGCACACGCCGTGCCCCGACGTGCAGCCGTTCCCGAGCTGGGTCCCGAACCCGACGAGCAGGCCCGCGAGGATCAACGCTGGGTACGACCGATCGACGCCGCCTTCGAACGCGGACGGCATCACGAACGGCGCGACGGCGCCGACCGCGAGCAAGCCGACGAGGAACGCCACGCGGTCGCCGCGGTCGTCCGTGGGGCGCATCGTGCCGGCGAGGATCCCGCTGGTCCCTGCGATGCGCCCGTTCGCGGCGAGGGTGATCGCCGAGGCGCCCCCGATCTGCAAGCCGCCGACCAGCGGCGCGATGATCCAGCCAAACTCCATGCCTACCTCCCCGGAGGTGCCGCTAGCAGGCTCCGTGCCATAGGTCGCTCGTGACGAGCGCGGGCGCGTCGTCGGTTGGTCGTAGCACGCGGATCACCCGCCGAGGCGCAGGGGCGCGCTCCGCCCGACGTCGCGTCGCGACGGGCTGTCGCGACGTGTGTTGCGACGGCGACCTGGCTCAGGGGGGCGTGGCTTGCCCGGCCCCGTCGTCGCCCCAGCACTCGACGTACCCGTCCGCGCGCTGCATGCAGGTGTGGTTGAGCCCCGCGGCGAGCGCGCGCGCGTCCGCTTGGGCAGGGGTGGACTGGCCGTGGGTGTCGTCGCCCCAGCACGCGGGCGCGGCGCCGAGCGTCACGCCGCAGGTATGGCCCCCCCCCCGCCGACAACGACGCGAACGCCACGCCGTCCGGGGGGACGGTCTGCCCCCACGTGCCGTCGCCCCAGCAGACCGGCTCGCTGCCGTCGCGGAGCGCGCACGCGTGGTCCTTGCCGACGGTGAGCCCGCTGTAGGGGCCGTCGCTCGGTGGCGTGGTCCTTCCGGAGCTCTCGTCGCCCCAGCACGACAACGTGTCGTCGATGCGTAGGCCGCACGAAAACCCGTCGCCGGCGCCGACGTTCCAGTACAGGTCGGTCGGCGCGGTCGCCTGGCCATGCGCGTCGTCGCCCCAGCACACGATCGCGAGCGTGTCGCGCACCGCGCACGTGTGCGCAACGCCCGCCGACACCCGCGTGAACACCATCCCGGGCGCTCCCGACACCTGACCGTAGGTGTCGTCGCCCCAGCAGACGACCAACGCGTCGGCGCGCACCGCGCACGTGTGGTTCGCGCCCGCCGCGATCTGCACGAACGTGCCGGTCGGCGCGGCGAGCTGGCCGTGACTGTCGTCGCCCCAGCAGGCGATGGACCCGTCGAGGCGTAAGCCGCACGAGTGCGCCGCCCCGGTCGCGACGGCCTCCCAAGCGTTGTCGTGGCTCACCTTCCCGACGCCGTCGTCTTCGCAGTCTCCGTCGCCGTCGGGCCAGGTCGGGTCGCGGTCGTCGCAGTCGCCTTGCTCTTCGGTGAGGCCGTCAAGGTCGTCGTCCACGCAGTCGGAGGTGCCGTCCAGGTCGAGGTCGCCGCCGGTCAGCGGGTCGTGGTCGTCGCAGTCACCGTCGACCGCGGAGACGCCGTCACCATCGACGTCGCGGAAGAGGGTGTCGAGCGTGGTCTCGTCGCCGCACGGGGCCTCTTCGCGGTACACCGGGATGTCGGTGCCGCACAACGAGCTGTACTCCATGACGAGCACGAGCTTGGCGGGCTCGGCGCCCGCCCACCACGCGATGGGGTCGAGGCAGTCCCAAGCGCGCAGCACCTGCCCGTCACCGGTCCACCAGGTCGCGTTGACCGGGTTCTCGACCGGGAGGACGGTCTCGAAGTCGGCGACGGCGTCGGGGGCAGCGCCGTACGGTGGGCAAGCGGCGGTCGGGTCCCACCCGTCGACGCGGCAGCCCATCAGCGCCAAGATCGCGAACTTCATGGCTCGCCTCCTCCTCGGGCCGTCGTCGACCCCGAGCAGGTCTTACCTCGTCTGGACGCCGCGTGGGCCCGGCGCTCCCAGGGGCGCCGCCCGGCCGTCCGTGGTAGGGGCGCATATGTCCGATCGCACCTCGATGGTCTCGCGGCTCGCGGCGATCAACCGCGAATTTACACAGTACGTCGTCCTCAATCAGGAGATGGGCATCACCATCGGCGACCTCGGGGACGGGCGCGCCACCGCGCACCTGCCGTGGGCGGCCGAGCTGGTCGGCGACCCGTGCACCGGCGTCCTGCACCCGGGCGTGCTCAGCGTGCTGCTCGACGCCACGTGTGGCTTGGCGTGCTTTCAGGGCCTCGACGCGCCGATGCCGATCGCCACGTTGGACCTCCGGATCGACATGCTCCGGCCGGCAACGCCGCGTCAGGACCTCGTCGCCGAGGCGTGGTGCACGCGCGTCGGGCGCTCGGTCGTGTTCGTGCAGGGGCGGGCGCTCGCGGGCGGCGTCGAGATCGCGACGTGCGCGGCGTCGTTCATGCGGGACACCCCGGTGTCGCGGGATCCTCGTCCGGCGGGGCCGCGCCCGGCGGGTGTCGACCCGGTCGTGCCGGCGCCGGACCAGCCTGCGCAGCCGGTGTCCGCGGCCGCGCTCCGCACGCTGATCGTCGACGCGCGGTCGGGCGGCTCGATCGCGGCGCTGGTCGGCGCGGTGCCGTTCTTGCCGTGGCTCGGGGTGTCGGTGCGGCGTGACGAGGGCGGCCTGTCGTCGCTGTTGTCGTTCCGTCCACGTATTATCGGGAACCCTGCGGTGCCGGCCATCCACGGGGGGGCGATCGGCGCCTTGCTCGAGGTGGCGGGCGCGTTCGAGGTCATGCTGGGGCACGACACACAGGTGATCCCGAAGACGGTCGACGTCTCGGTCGACTACCTGCGCCCCGGCCGCCCGATGGACACCTTCGCGCGCGCGCGTGTGCTGCGGAGTGGCCGCCGCGTGGTCAACGTCGCGGTCGAAGCCTGGCAAGAGAGCCCGAACAAGCCGGTCGCGACGGGCAGGCTCAACCTGCTGGTGCCGCCGATGGGGGGCGCCGGTGGCTGAGGTCGCGCTGGTCGGGGTGCACAAGCGGTTCCCCGCGTCGGGCGTGAGCCCCGAGAACCACGTCGTGCGCGGGGTCGACCTGACGATCGGCGACGGCGAGGTCGTGTGCCTGCTCGGCGGCTCGGGCTGCGGAAAGACCACGACGCTGCGGATGATCGCGGGCCTCGACACCGTCTCGGACGGGCGGATCTCCATCGGGGGCGTCGCGGTCTCGGGCCCCGGGGTGTTCGTGCCCCCCGAGCGGCGGCGGCTCGGGATGGTGTTCCAGAGCTACGCGATCTGGCCCCACCTCGACGTGTTCGAGAACGTCGCGTTCCCGCTCCGAATGCTTGGAACGAACGATATTGCTGCGCGTGTCGACGCCGCGCTGGCCGCCGTGCGCCTCACCGCGTTGGCGCGCCGCAAGCCCTCGGCGTTGTCGGGCGGGCAGCAGCAGCGGGTGGCGATCGCGCGGGCGCTGGTGGCCGAGCCGCGGGTGCTGCTGCTCGATGAGCCGCTGTCGAACCTCGACGCGAACCTGCGCCACGAGCTGCGCGACGAGATCCGCCAGCTCGTCCGGCGCGCCGGCCTCACCGCCGTGCTCGTCACCCACGATCAAGAGGAGGCGTCGGCGGTGGCGGACCGGATCGCGCTCATGGACCAGGGCCGCATCACGCAGGTGGGGCCGCCGCGCGAGCTGTTCGAGGCCCCGCGCACGAGCGCGGTCGCGCTGTTCCTCGGGGTGAGCAACCGGCTCACCGGCGAGCGCGACGGGGCAGGGGTGCGCGTCGGCGATGTTCATGTTCCTGCCATGATCTTGGAGGACAGCCCGGCGTCTGGCCCGTGTCGGCTGGGGTTCCGGCCGGGCGCGGCGCGGCTGGTCGCGTCAGGCCCCGGCTTGCCCGGCGTCGTCGAAGAGGCCCTGTGGACGGGGACCGGGGCGCGCGTCACCGTGCGGATCGGCGGCGACCGGGTCGTGGTCGACGGCGCGGGCGGCGTCGCGGTCGGCGCGTCGGTGTCCCTCCAGGTCGACGCCGCGTTCGTGTTGCCGTGCGCGAGCTGACCGCCGCGTTCGAGGGCGCGTTGGCCCGCCGGGCCGACCTCGTGGCCGGCTGGCACGCCGAGGGCTCTGACGCCTACCGGCTGTTGCACGGCGCCGCCGAGGGGGCCCCCGGCGTCACCGTCGACCGGTACGGTCCGGCGCTGCTCGTGCAGACCTGGCGCGAGCCCGTCGATCCCGCCGTGGTGGCGTCGCTCGCCGGCGCCGCGTCCGAGCTGGTCGGGCAGTCGCTGCGCCCGGTGTGGAATCATCGTGTTCGTCCCGTGGACTTCGCGTCTTGGTACCCGTTGGCGGACGAAGGCGACCCGGTCGCGCGTGAGCTCGGCGTGGTCTTCGACGCCCGCCTCCGGCACCGGGGGCAGGACCCGCTGTTGTTCTTGGATCTGCGGTCGCTTCGGCGGCGCTTGCTCGTCGAGGCCCGCGGGCTGCGGGTGCTCAACCTGTTCGCGTACACGTGCGGGGTCGGCGTCGCCGCGCAGGTGGGCGGCGCGGCCTCGGTCGACGACGTCGACTTCGCGACGAGCGCGCTCGCGGTCGGGGCGACGAACCACGCGGCCAACCCGGGGAGCGCGGTGGTGCGGCAGCACGCGGCCGACGTGCACGCGTTCTTGCGCGGGGCCACGCCCGCCTGGGACCTCGTCGTGCTGGATCCCCCGGCGTTCGCGCGCAGCAAGCACGGGGTCGTCGACGTCGTGCGCGACTACCCGGCGCTGTTCAAGCCGGCGTTACGCGCCCTCGACGCCGGCGGCGGGGTGGTCGTCGCGACCCACCACGTCGCTTCAGTGTCGGCCGCGGCGTTCGAAGACACCCTGCGCCGGTGCGCGGCCAAGGCCGGGCGCCCGCTGCGCAGCGTCGAGATGTTCGGTCCGGAGGCGGACTTCCCGAGCTTCGACGGCCAGCCGCCGCTCAAGGTCGCCTGGTGCGTGGTGGGCTCCGATACCGACGCGGCGGCGGGCGTGCGTGGTGCCCCCCCGGGCCGATAGCAGCGGGTGCCGGAGGGCTGGTGCTCGTTCGTCCCAATCGTTCGTTCCCTGGCACGCTGTTCATGATCAAGGGCAGCGCGATCCAGATGGTGTGGAAGAACATCGTCTTGCTGGTCGTGGTCGCGACGGTGCTGACCCTCCAGTACGAAGCCTGGGACCTCGACCGGTTCTCGCTCACGCTCATCCCGTTTCAGCTCGTGGGCCTCGCGCTCTCGATCTTCCTCGGCTTTCGCAACAACGCCTGCTACGACCGTTGGTGGGAGGCGCGAAAGCTGTGGGGCGCGCTCGTCAACACGAGCCGCGACCTCGCGCGGCAGGTGCTCGCGCACGTCGACGCGCCCGGCGACCAGGCGGAGATCGAGGCGTGGCAGCGCGACGCGTTGTACCGGATCATCGCGTTCGTCTACGCGCTCAAGGCCCACTTGCGGCAGCACCCGGTGCTCGACGAGGTGGCTCCGTTCTTGCCCGCCGCCGAGGTCGAGCGGCTTCGCGGCACCAAGAACGTTCCTTACGCGATTGTGGTCGGGTTCTCGGAGCGCCTCACCGAGATCCGCCGGCGCGGGTGGGTGCACCCGTACCACGTCGGCCTGCTCGATGAGTCCGTCACCAAGCTGATCGACATCCTGGGCGCCTGTGAGCGCATCAAGAAGACGCCGGTGCCGCTGTCCTACACGGTCCTGACGCACCGCCTCGTCGCCGCGTACTGCTTCGCGCTCCCGTTCGGCATCGTGCACGACGTCGGGCCGCTCACGCCCGTAGTGGTCGGGTTCGTCGGGTTCGCGTTCCTCGGGCTGGACAGCGTGGGCACGCAGCTCGAAGACCCGTTCGAAGAAGACCCGAACGACCTGCCGTTGGCGGCCCTGAGCCGCACGATCGAGATCGACGTGCGGCAGCTGCTCGGCGACCGCGACCTGCCCGAGCCCGTGCAGCCCGTCGGCGGCGTGCTGCTCTAGCAGGCTGCTGAAATAGTCGGAGCGTCGCACCGACCTTTTCGCGGACGTGCCGGGTGCGCTGCGGGTGATTCCTGGCGTTGGACGATCGCTTGAGCGCGTAGCGTTCCGCGCGAACGGTCGATGTGATGTAGTCGCG
>CAIUDO010000293.1 GCA_903897935.1 uncultured Pseudomonadota bacterium | reverse complement strand
CGCGCCCGCGCCGCGGCGGCCGTGACGCTCACGCTCGCCGCTTCGTCATGTGTGCCCGCCGTCGATCGCGCGTCCTGGTACGAAGCGTTCGTGATGAGCGGCCCATGCTACGAGGTCGACCTCACGGACGGGCTCAGCAGCGCCAACACCGACGAGGTGCACGCGCTGTTCGACTGCATCAACGCCCGCGGCCAGTTCGACGCCCTCGAGCCCGTCATGGTGGCCGGGGACGCCGACACCCGCGCCGGCGAGCCCGCCTGGATCGAGCTCGTCTTGTGGACGGAGGCCCTGCTCGCGTGGGAGGTCGACCCGTTCTCGTGGGCCGGCGGCCTCGCCGACGCCCTCACCGACCCGGACGCGGAGGTCGACCGTGGGCTCGACCTCGTGCTCGAGCTCGTCTACGGGCAGCGGATCACGATGGTGCGCGGCGGCGCGATCGACCTCGACGATCCCGCGGCGCTACGTGCGGGCGTGGTCTGGCACGCCGCTCCGGTCGTGGATCGCCTCGCTGACCTCGCCCTCGACGACGACCTGCGCCTGCTCGACGGCGTGAGCGACGCGCTCCGCGATCCGGCCACCCACCGGGCCGTCGGGACGGCGGTGGCGCTGATCCACGCGACGCACCCCGACGTGCGGTCCGTCATGCCCAGCCTGCTGACCCACACCGGCGACCTGATCGCGGCGACGCGCACCCCCGACGACGACCTGTGGGCGGGCGCCACCGGGGACAGCTTGCGCGATCTGCTCGATGCCGCCGTGCTCGCCGACGACCCGTGGCTCCTTCGGTTCGAAGCGCCCGCGCGGGCGCTGCTCGATGAGCCCGACGTCCGCGCGCGGCTGTACGACCAGGTGCTCGTGTGGGAGGCCCGCGGCGACCTCGAACGCCTGCCGTCCGACCTGGTGTGGTTCACCTCCGTCGACGCGCAGGGCGCCCCGCTCGGTCCTGGAGGCGACTCCGCGCTCGTCGCGCTGATCCGGCTGCTCCGCGCCACCCACCAGCCGATGCAGTGCAGCCTCGACCTCTGGATCACCGACCTCGAGATCGATCTCGGCGACCTCGCGGTGGCCCTGCTCAGCACGTTCGCGGACCTCGATCCCGCAGCCCTCTCCGACGGGCTGGGCGTGGTCTCGTCGTTGCTCGGGTGGGAGATCAGCGGCCTCGTGCTCGACGAGATCGCGACGAGCGGCGTCTGCCCAGTCCTTACACCGCAAGTCGTCGAGGACCTGGGCGCGCTCGACCGCCTGGCCGAGCCTGAGGCGGCGGGCCTCGTCACGGTGTTCCTCGACCTCGTGCGGGTCGCCCGGGATGGCGACGCCGACCGCCTCGACGCGCTGGTGGATCTCGTCGCTGCCCTCGACGATCCCGGCGTCACCGGGCCCGTCGAGGAGCTGATCCGCGACGCTGGCGGCGCCGCGCTCGTCGCAGACGTGATCGTGCTCGTGCCCGCGCTGATCGACCCGGTCGCGTACGGCGTCGCGCCACCGAGGGGCGAACCGTACGCGCTCGCCGACCTCGT
>CAIUDO010000292.1 GCA_903897935.1 uncultured Pseudomonadota bacterium | reverse complement strand
GACTTCGTGCGTTGGGTCCTCGACCGCCTTCGACGCTCCGCAAGGGCGCTCGGCCAACCAGCCAGGCTTCAGACAAATGCACCGGCCAAGCTACCATCTCTGCGAGGTGCCGCTTGACGGAGCCCGATCTGCACCCAAATGGTTCGCGCCACGCGCGGTCGAGCCGAATGGGTCTCCGCCACGTCTCCTGAGACGCGTGTTCGATGCCGCGCGCCATCGACCTCGCGCGCACGTTATCGGCCTCTGCAGCTGCATCTCGGCGTTCTCCAACGAAGCTGGAGTCGCTGGTCGCGGCGGTGTCGCATGGGGAACCACCTCCGGTGGCGACGCCGAAGGGCCCAGCGTACACGTCCCTGACGTTTCGGGGGCGACGATGTGTCCGATGTCCCCCTGCTCGCCGAGGTCGCTCGCCGCTCGCTGCGTGAACGTGCCGACGCCGCCGTTGTCGTTGGCGGGGAGCTTCCTGCGCAGGAGCTCGCGGTGCTGCACCTTGGTGTCGAACCCGACGGGCATCTCGAGGGCTACGACGCCGCGACATCCGACACGATCGCCACCCAGGTCGCCTGCGACGCCAAGTTCGTGGACGCGGAAGTCACGACCACTCGAACGATCCCGCCGCGGGTGCGCACGATCGTCTTGGATCGGGACCGCGTCGTCGGTGCGCGGTGCCGGGTTGCAGCGTGAGGTTCTGGCGCCACCTCCACCACGTTCGCCCGTTCGTTTTGGGCGGTCGGCACGTACCCTCGAACCTGCTCACCTGTGCGCCTGCCACCATCGCCTCATCCACGAAGGCAACCTGAGGGTGGAAGTCGAGGACGCAACTGGCGGTTCACGTGGAGCGTTGGGACGGGTCTCGGTGGGTCCGGCTGCCGGAGCCGGGCCGCCAGCCTACCCACGTGGGTCACGGTGCGCGCGGCGCCGAGGCGTCGACGGTGCACCCGCGCGCGGGCGTGGGGCGTCGGTGCGGTCCGTCCGCCGCCCGATAGCGGCCGTCGAAGCTCGCGCGTGCCGTCGCCCGCGTTGCGCACCGGATCGGCGTCCCAGGCAACTTTTGAGCGAAAGTGCAGGTCAGAGACGTGCAGCGGACGGACCAACGGCCCTCCCTGGGCGGAGGATCGCGAAACCGGGGGCGCCGATCGCTGGACTCTTGGGACATATACAGGTTAGACCTACCGCTATCGTCGAGGTGGGCATGCCACTCCGTAAGTTTCGTCTCGTGCTGGTCAAGCCGTCTCGTTATGACGACGACGGCTACGTGATTCAGTGGCTTCGTTCAGGCATTCCGTCGAACAGCCTCGCGGTGCTCAACGGGCTCGGCGTAGACGCGGCGCGCCGCCAGGTGCTCGGGGCCGACGTCACGATCGAGATCGAAGCCATCGACGAGACGAACACCCGCGTCGACATGGACGCGCTTGCGCGCAGCGTCGTCGACGCGGGCTCCGGCATGATCGGCCTCGTAGGCGTGCAGTCGAACCAGTACCCGCGCGCGCTCGACCTACTAGCAGGCTGCTGAAATAGTCGGAGCGTCGCACCGACCTTTTCGCGGACGTGCCGGGTGCGCTGCGGGTGATTCCTGGCGTTGGACGATCGCTTGAGCGCGTAGCGTTCCGCGCGAACGGTCGATGTGATGTAGTCGCG
>CAIUDO010000291.1 GCA_903897935.1 uncultured Pseudomonadota bacterium | reverse complement strand
TCTGCGTCCGCGCCGACGAACGGGGCGGGCCCGAGCAGCTCGGCGGGGAGCACGACGTCGCCGTGATCGTCGGCCCCGACGGCGACGCGCAGCGACGGACCGGCCGGGAGGCGCGCCGCCGCGGAGCGCAGGCCCGCGAGCACGGGCTGCAGGAGGTCGGACGCGTCGGGGGTGAGCGTGAAGCGGTCCATCGGGGCTCCGAACGCCGCCGGAGCGGTGGGTTGGGATATACACGCACGCCCTACACTGATGGCAAGCGCCGGCACGGAAACGGTGCGCGCGCTCGCTGAGGAGGCCTTGGTGCCCGCCACCCCCGAAGAACTGCTGGTGGGGTTTCGCGCCGACCTCGCCCGCGCGACCGATCCCGCCGCGCTCGACGAGGTCCGTCGTGCGCACACCGGCAAGAAGAGCGCCCTCAAGGACGCCCTCACCCGCCTGCGCGACGTGTCGTCGGACGAGCGGCCCGCGGCGGCGCGCGCGCTCAACGAGGTGCAGCGCCTGATGGAGGCCGAGCTCGACGCCGCGCGTGACCTCGCGGAGCGGGCCGCCCTCGCCGCCCAGCTCGACGCCGAGTGGCAAGACCTCACCTTGCCCGGCCTCGCGGCGCGGCACGGCGCGCTGCACCCGGTCACGCTCGTACACGAGCGCTGCCTCGACGTGCTCCGCCGCCTCGGGTTCACGCTCGAGGACGGGCCGGAGGTCGAGACGGCGCACCACAACTTCGACGCCCTCAACATCCCCGAGCACCACCCCGCACGCGACATGCAGGACACGTTCTGGGTGTCGGGCGGCTTGTTGCTGCGCTCGCACACGACCACGGTCCAAGCCCGGGTGTTGTCCGAGCGGCGCCCGCTTCCGATCAAGATCGCCTCAGCGGGCCGGGTGTACCGGAACGAAGCGGTCGACGCGACGCACCTCGCGATGTTCCACCAGCTCGAAGGCTTGTGGGTCGAGCCGGGCCTCGCGTTCAGCGACCTCAAAGGCATCCTGGCGTTCGTCGCGCGCGAGCTGTTCGGCGATCACCCGATCCGCTTCAAGCCCAAGTACTACCCGTACACCGAGCCTTCGGTCGGCGTCGACGTGCAGTGCACCCACTGTCACGGCGCCGGCTGCGGCGCGTGCCACGGCGCGGGCTGGGTCACCATCCTCGGGTCGGGCATGGTCCACCCGAAGGTGTTCCTGCAGTTCGGGTACGATCCGAGCCAGGTGTCTGGGCTCGCGTTCGGGCTCGGCACCACCCGGATGGCCGCGCAGGCCGTCGGCACCGACCGCCTCCGCATGCTCTACGAACAGGATCTGCGCGTGCACCGCGCGGCGCACCGGAGGGACTCGTGAAGATCGCGCACCACACGCTGTCGCGGTGGGTCGACGTGCCGGAGGACCCGCGCGCGCTCCGGTCGCTGCTCGACGACGTCGGGATCGAGGTCAAGCGGGCCGAGCCGCACCCCACCCTCGGCACGGCGTTCACCCTCGAGCTGCTCGCCAACCGCGGCGATCACCACGGAATTCACGGCGTCGCGCGCGAGATCGGCGGTCGAACCGGCGGCGAGGTCCGCGTGCCTCCGGTCGCGGCGCTGCCGTCGGCTCCCTGCCCGGTCGCCGCGTTCGTCGACGATCCTCGCTGCTTCGCGTACAGCCTCGTCCTCCTGGAGGGCCCTGCCGGCGCGGTCCTGCCGAGCGACGTCGTGGCGCCGATCGAGGTCGCAGGCCAGAAGTCGGTCGGGGCGGTCGTCGACGCGACGAACCTCGCCAGCCTCGAGCTCGGTCAGCCGACCCACGCGTTCGACGCCGACAAGGTGACGGGTTGCGTCCGTGTTCGGGCGTCCGTCGAAGGTGAGCGCGCGTGGCTGCTGTTCACGCCCGAGCCCGTCGTGCTGCCCGCGGGCACGCTCGTCATCTGTGACGACGTGTCGGTGCTCGCGGTCGCGGGCGTCATCGGGTGCGAGCCGTCGAAGACCACCGCCTCCACCACCCGGGTGTTGCTGGAGAGCGCGACGTTCGAGCCAGTGACCGTCCGCAAGACGGCGCGCGCCCTCGGCGTCCACACCGACGCCGCCGCCCGCTTCGAGCGCGGCGCCGATCCGTCCGCGATGATCACCGGGGCAGGCCGCGTCGTCGCGTTGCTCGACCGTGTCGGGTTCGTCGCGCGAGGGGCGTCGGTCACGTCGGGCCCCGAGCCGTTGCCGGAGCCGGCGCCGATCGACCTGTCGATCCAAGGCGTGCAGCGTGCGTTGGCGTGCCCGGACCTGTCCGCGACGGAGATCGAGCAGCGCCTCACTCGGTACGGGTACCGGTGCACGTCGAGCGGGCACGGGCGCCTGTCGGTGGTCGTGCCGCCGCACCGCCGCTGGGACGTCGCGTTCGTCGACGATCTCTACGAAGACCTCGCGCGCTCGATCGGCTATAACGAGCTCCCTACCAGCATCCCCAGGGTGCCGCACGGGGTGTCCCCGAGCCTGGCCGAGCGCCGTAAGTCGCGGGTCGACGCCGTGCTCGTCGCGGCGGGCTTCTACGAGGTGATCACGGACGGCTTCTACGGCCGCGCCACCCGTGAGCGCCTCGGCGTGACCGAAGGGCACCCGCTGTGGGCCCACGTCGAGACGACCAACGCGCTGGATCGTGGATACTCCCTGCTCAAGAACCAAGCGCTCGCCCAGGCCGTCGACGCCGTCGCCGTCAACCAGCGCATGCGCACCGAGGTCGTGCGCGCGTTCGAGTGGACGCGCACCTTCCACCCGGACCCGAGCGCGCCGAACGGCGTGTGCACCGAGCGCCCGTTGTTGTGGGTGATCGCGAGCGGGGCCGAGGTGGACTGGGCCCACGCGTCGCGGGAGCCCGACGCGTGGCTGATGGCTGGCCTCGTCCGCGAGATCAGCGCCGCGCTGGGCCTCCGGCTGGAGCTCCGGCCGGTCGTCGACGGAGAGCCGCTGGCGTCGCTGCTTCACCCGGGTCGGTCGGCGTCGGTGGTGCGCGACGGCGCCCGGGTCGGGGTGCTCGGTGAGGTGCACCCTGTGGTCGTGCGATCCGCGAAGATCAAGCGCGCCCGCCCGGTGTACCTGGAGCTCGACGCGTCGGTGCTCGACCTGCCCGGCGCTCCCGTCGTGTTCGTCGAGCCCGACACCTACCAGCCCGCCGAGCGCAGCCTGGCGTTTACGTTGCCGATTCGGGTCACCGCGGCCGAGGTCGGCGCCACGCTCGCCGCCTCCGGCCCGTCCTGGGTGCGGTCGGTGACGCCGGTGGACGTGTTCCATCACGAGGAGGCCGGCGCGCCCGTGCGCACGGTGACGTATCGAATCGTCATGAACCAGGAGGACCCGCCGCGAACCGCCGAGTCGATGAACGCGGCGTGCGACGCGATGGTGCGCGCGGTGGCCTCTGCCCACGGCCCGCGCGGCGTGGCGCAACGAGCGTGAGCGGGTGGGCTGCCCTGCTGCTGGGCTGCGGGGCGCCGGACTTCCCGCCTCCCGCGGTCGCCCCGTGGGTCGTCGCTGAGGCCGACCGGGTGCGGTTCGTAGCCGTCGGTGACGTCGGCAAGGGCAACGCCAGCCAGCGTCACGTCGCGCGCGCGATCGCGGAGACCTGCACCGTCCGTGGGTGCGACTTCGTCGTATTGCTCGGGGACAACCTTTATCCGCGGGGCATGGAGGGGCCGGAGGACCCGCAAGCTGGGCTCGTGCTCACCGACGTCTACGCCCCGCTCGGGCTGCCGGTGTACGCGGTGCTCGGCAACCACGACTACGCGCACGGCCGCGACGACGCGCGCGCCGAGTGGCAGATCGCGTTCGCCGACCGCGAGCCGTGGCTGCACATGCCGGCGCGGGCGTACTCGTTCCGCGCCGGTCCCGCCGATGTCTTCGCGATCGACACCACCTGGGCGTTCTGGCGAGGGTCGGAGCCACAACAGTCCTGGTTGACCGCCGCGTTGGACGCGTCGGCGGCGCCGTGGCGCGTCGTCGTCGGCCACCACCCGATGCGATCGAACGGCCCCCACGGCGACGTCGGCGCCTACGAGGGTCTGTCCGGGGTGCCGATCGCGTCGGGGACGCGGGTGAAGGGCCTCCTCGACGTGACGTGTGGCCGCGCCGACCTGTACCTGTCCGGGCACGATCACAGCTTGCAGTGGCAGAGCGCGTGCGGGGTCGAGCTCATCGTGTCGGGTGCGGGCGCCTCGACGACCCCGATCGAAGGCGACGCGCCGAGCCGATTCGAGCGGGCCGCCGAGGGCTTCGCCTGGATCGAGCTCGGTAGTGAGGGCATGACCGCCGCGTTCGTCGACCAGCACGGCGCGGTGCTGCACGAAGATCGGGTGCGTCGGGCGCGCTAGCCCTTGAACAAGCGGTCAGCAGTCGGCGGTCAGCGGTCAGCCCTTCAAAGCCATGCATCGCTCAGCGGCAGCCGACCGGGTTGTTCGCGTTCAGGTGAAGGTCGGTTGGGTCACCATCGCGCCATTGTCAAGCTGAAAGCTGATGGCTGATGGCTGGTGCGCCATGACGGGACCGGGGGGCATCGCCCGGGACCTTGCCTGGGAAGGAGGAAGGTCACAGAAACCGAAACCTTCGTAGCAGTTCAGCGGGGGAAGAATCCGCCCGGGAAGGCTGACCACCGCCCGGTACCGAG
>CAIUDO010000290.1 GCA_903897935.1 uncultured Pseudomonadota bacterium | reverse complement strand
GGGGCGGGCCGTACCAGCACCGCAGCGAGCGCCGCCGCGACGGCCACCCCGGCGAGGCCGAGCGCCCACGGCGCGCGGGGCCGCGCCGGCCGGGGACGGGCCAACAGCCGCCGCACCGCGCCGGCATCCGGTACAGTAGCGTCGCGCGCGGCGGCGATCCACGACGGATCGTCGGTCAGGCGGCGCACCTCGTCCGCGGTGGGCGCGGTGGCGGCGCGCAGCTCGTCGGGGGTCATCGGGACCTCCCAGGCTCGGCGAGCGCGGTGAGGCGGGCGCCGAGCGCGCGGCGGCCGGCGTGTTGCCGCGAGTAGACGGTCCCCACGGGGATCTGGAGCATCTCCGCGACCTCCGGGGCGGTGTGCCCCTCGAGGTCGGCGAGCACGATCACCTCGCGCTGGGCGGCGGGTAGGGCCTCGAGCGCCTCCTGCACCAGGCGCCGGCGCTGCCGGGCGACCGCGACCTCGTCGGTGAGGTCGGCCGCGACGGGCTCGGCGACGGTGTCCAGGCCGACGACGCGGCGCAGCCACGCACGACGCCGCGCGTTGGCGATCACCCCCCGGGTGACCCCGAACACCCACGCGCGCTCGTTGCCGCCGCGCCAGGTGCCTGCGCGCGACAGCGCGGTGAGCAACACGGTCTGCGCGACGTCTTCGTGGTCGAGCGCGGGCCCGCCGAGGCGCAGCACCCAGCGCAAGACCGTCTCGGCCCATTGGCGGTAGAAGCGCTCGTCGGCGCCCGGCTCACCGGACGCGACGGCGGCGAGGCCCGCCTCGCGGGGGACGACGGCGAGCGCGCTCATGGAGCACCGCCGATCACGCCGACCGTGAGCGCCGTCGCCACGGGCCTCCCGCCCGCGCCGTCGGGATCCACCACGATCCCGAGGCGCGCGACGGGCCGCACGGACGCCCCGGGCCCAGCGGCGGACAGCGCGAGGTGCCCCGCCGGGCCGAAGCCGAGGGTGGACGTACGCGCGGCGCGGGCGGTGACCGCGGCTTCCACGGCGTAGCGGGGCAGCGTGCCCCAGCGGTGCCCGATCGTCGGTCCGGCCCCGAACCGGAACGCGTGCAGCGGCGCGCCGTCGGTCATGGGCGCCTCCGCGCCCTCGTTGTGCAGGTAGGCCCCTACGAACCAGCGGTCGCCGACCGCCATCGTGACGTCGGCCCATAGGATCGGGGCCGAGTCGGGCACGCGGAAGCCCGGCCCGAACGTGCCGCGCCCCCAGGTCGCCGCTTCGACAGGGGCGGGCTCGGGCGGGGGAGGTGCGGCGGGCGCGGGCGCCGCGGCGGGCAGGTCCACCGCGCGAAGCCATGAGCGAACCAGCGCTACGGACGTCCACGGGTCGGCGGGCGCGTCGCGCCGCTCGGTGTCGCCGTCGCGGGTGAGCACGAGCTGCGCGCCGTCGCGCCACAAGCCGTCGACGCCGGGTTCGACCGGGCCGACGACGATCTCGAGCGGGCAGTCGGGCCACAGCGCGGCGAGCGCGGCGGCGAGCTCGTCGGCGTCGGCCGGGTCGACCCACCACGGCAGCGCCCACACCGCGGCCCGCAGGAAGCGGGAGATCATGGCTCCCCACCAGGGAACACGACGAGCTCGACGCCGGCCCACAGCCACTCGCGGCGCATGAGCACGCCGGCGACCGACTCCGTGCTCCAGGTCTGTTCCATACGAAGCCGTACCCCGGCGTGGGCGCCGCGCACCTCCCCGACGAGGCCGGCGGCGGTCGCGGGGTGCCATTGCTTGGCGTCTGGGTAGGGGGTGTCGGAGAGCGTCGCGTCGCGGGTGTGCACCGCGGCGACGCCGACGCCAGCGCCGACGCGCGCGCGGGTCGCGCCGACCTCGGCGTGGAACGGGAATACGCGGGCGTCGAGCTGGGTGCGAGCGGTGACGTAGGACACGTCGGGCTCGAGGCCGAGCTGGCTCGTCAGGCTCTTGCCGAGCTCCGTCCGCCCGACGGCGAACGGCCACCCGGCAGCGGCGGTGACGCCGACCTCGCCCCACGCCCAGGGGTCGACGAGCAGGCCGGCCGAGAGCACGCGCTGCTGTACGAAGGGGTCGTTGGTGGTGGTGTGGGCACCGACAGCGACACCGAGATCTGCGGCGGCCGCGACGGAGATGAGGAGCTGGATCATGGGGCCTCCCCGAAGGTCCACGCGAGGTCGAAGGTGAGGGTTGGGTCGTGGTAGAGCGAGGAGGTGTCGGCGGCGCCGTCGCCTTCCCAGGCGAGGGTTCGGTCGACGCGCATCCGGTCCAGCAGGGCGACGCGGAAGCCGAGGGGGCTGCCGATCTGCCCGTCGACGCCGAGGCCGAGCACGGGCCCGGCGGTGAGGTGGGGGGAGACGACGTCGCCGTCGAGGGTGCGGCTCCGGCGGTCGGACCAGCGCCCCTCGACGCCGGCGACGACGATGGGACCGCCGCGCCAGGGGGTGCGCGGGGCCGGGACGACGTGCCAGGCGCCCGTCAAGGAGAGGGTGGCGCGGTCGAGGTCGGAGGGGACGGCGGCGCCGTCGCCGACCCGATCGAGCAGCGAGACGAGGTCGTCTTCGCCCGGGAGGGCGCGGTCGGGGGTAGGGGTGGCGTAGGCGGCGAGCTCGAGGCCGAAGGCGCCAGCGCGGGCGCGGGCGGCGAGTCGCGGGCCTTCGAGCCAGCCGCCCTCAGTGAAGCTGTCCCGGAAGCCTGCCGCGACCGACCATTCGGCGGCGGACGCGAGTTGGCAGCACAAGATCCAGAGCATCGGCGCCTCCCGGAGACGGCGGGTCGCCGTCGTAGCGTAGGTGTGCGGAGCGGGCGCGATCCTTCGGACGATCTTTCGCGGCGCCGGAGACCGGTCGACGCCGGGGCGCCCGTACGTGGCGATTGGGACCCCGTCGCGCCCCACGATGGCGTCCCGGGTTGCGGCGGCGCGCGAGCTGATGTCGTCAATGTCCTGGTAGGGGCGCGATTTCATCGCGCCCCCTACGAAGATGGTCGCGACGGGAGAGCCGGCCTTGCCGGGTCGCGGGCGCGATTTCATCGCGCCCGCCCGGTCGTTGGGGGTCCACGTCACGTTGACGCAACGGACGACGCCGTGACGGGTCGCGACGGGACGCCGTGCCGGGTCGCGGGCGCGATTTCATCGCGCCCGCCCGGTCGTTGGGGGTCCACGTCACGTTGACGCAACGGACGACGCCGTGCCGGGTCGCGGGCGCGATTTCATCGCGCCCGCCCGGTCGTTGGGGGTCCACGTCACGTTGACGCAACGGACGACGCCGTGCCGGGTCGCGGGCGCGATTTCATCGCGCCC